>CAZPUW010000198.1:0-5684 GCA_964589795.1 uncultured bacterium | reverse complement strand
CTGCGACAGCATTAAGTTGCCAATGCTAACGGCAGGTTCGCATGAGATAAAAGTAGTAACGAATGCGGATAGCAGTTTAGAAGAACTTCGTCTGAGCAATAATACATACATTGACACAATCACTATTACCGCACCTGATTTACATTTTTTTCTTGCGGAGCATCAGAACACACTTGTAGTTTGTAATGACGACAGCACATATAATTTCAGTGATACTGACCGGGTTGTTGCCGGACAGACGTGTTATTTCCATTGGTTTATCCAAAATATAGGTTCTGCCATCACAGCACCCGGTACGGATGTGCGAACGATAATAAAAACGTACCCGTGGGTTGCTGTAGGCGAAACAGTATTTCCAAGCCAGTTATCACCAGAACCACGTCCCTATGGTCTACCCGTAGACCAAATGTGCCGATACCGGTTTACATTTACTTGCCACGATAGTATTTATCCGATAAACGCAACCATATATTGTGATTCTGGGAATGTTAACCACCCCTGTTATGACTCAAATACGGTAAATAATAATTTTACCATGAACTTGTTGGTTCACGGATTCGATCCACAAGCGGTTACAGGACACCCGATAACAATTTGTGGTATTTGCCCCGTCGACTCGCTCGACACCCTCAACATCCCTGTCAAAACTGTCTTTACCTTCTCCGATTCCGGGCAGTTCGTTGTCCATAATGGAGGTGTCATCCGGTTTTTAGGTCGGGACGGTAATTCAAAGCCAACCGATATTTCACTATTCCAAGGGGACAGCACCCTCGGTATTGCTCCGGTGATAAAGATTCTTCCCGGCGGTAAAGTTATTGGTAAACACGCCCGCTTCGCCCACCTCCCCTGTGCCATTGAACCCGGCGGGAAAGTCAAACTCGATTCCGTTTCGTTCGATACGTGCAATATTGCCATCAACGCGAGTAGTATCTCCGATACCCTTTCGATTACCCACTCTACCTTCACCAATGGGGCCACCGGTGTCTATCTCGACTGTAACAACACGAGTAGTCCGGTTTTATTCACGAAATGTACTTTTACTCAGCAAATTGACGATGCGATGGACTTGTACAATGGCTGTAATGTAAAAGTGGATAGTTGCTCGTTCGCAGGTAGCGGCTCATCATCCTATACCGGGATTTATATAGAGCAATGCACCCATGGCGTCCATGTCAGTAATACCACGGTTACGAATTACTCCCATGGCGTGAGTTCCGTTTATTCGAATGCCCGCTTTTCCGACGACCTGATTACGGCAAATACCAAAGTCGGTATATCGTGGTCGAACGACTATCCAAAGGATACGCTTTTCGGAAGGATTGACCGCTGTATGATAACCAATAATGGCAGTACGGGTTGTGATGGCGGTGTCGTTTGTTATGCCTGTTCTCCCATTTTTACTTGTGACCATTTCGAAGGAAATGAAGATTTCGCCGTCCAAATGAGCGGTAATGCCGCCCCCTCATTCTACGATCAGGAAAATGCCATTGCCGGAGCAAACGATTTTTACGGTGTAGCATACTTACCATTAGTCTTCATCGATAACTCCACCCCAATCTTTAGTTACGGCAAGAATGATTTCCATTTATTAATCGTTAACGGTAATCCGGTCAATTATTACATGGAACAGACTCAGAATAATAAATCAATCGATCTGACATTAAATCGCTTCGAAGGAACCCCGACGCCAATAAATTATTTTCTTCCTCCTGACTCGAAAAGGTGGACAATTGGTCAACAAAGCAGTGGAGATGTATGCGGTGCCGACCTCGGCGAGTACATGTCCGGAGGTGGCGGAAAAGAGATGAAGGGCGACATATTCTACTGTGCCGGAATGACTGATAGCGCCCTCACTTATTATAATCAGGCATTAGAGGAATCGGGTGATACCACGGCGGCGGGCGGTGGGGCGTTGGAACGGTTGTCGAAGATTAATCCGGTCCTCCCACCCGTTGGTGAACCGTTGGCAATGGATAAAATGTACGATGCCAGTTACGGCTATGATGCTGTCGGTGACTTCTCAACTGCCGATACTTACCGCGACACCATACTTGCAACGGGAACCAGCGATGACTCGTTGCGAATCGCTTATGATATGACGGTATCGGAATTATTGCGCCCGACGACCAACAAAAGGGGCGGTGAAACTATTGAAGACCGTAATCAAGCACAAGTCCGCCGTCGAGACCTTTTTGATAAGCTAATCAAGAGAGCAACCAAGCGAATTCCCAAACTTGCTAATGTTACCGAATTACCGAGAACATTCGCTTTATACAACGCGTATCCCAACCCCTTCAATTCTTCAACCACTATCGAATACGCTCTCCCGAAATCTTCGAAAGTAAAGTTGGAACTATATGATTTGCTTGGTAGATGTGTAACCACACTCGCCAACACGACTCAAAATGCCGGAGTCTATCGAATCCATTTCAATGGAAAGAACCTTGCTTCTGGGGTTTATTTCTATCGCTTAACTTGTAAGGACGCGCTAATTACAAAAAAAATGCTTCTGATGAAGTAGCAAACATTAGCACTATTCCACCATGCAACACCCGAAGAAAAGAGGGTATGAATCATCGTACCCTCTTATTTTATCGCCGATTACCCTTTATTTGTCACATTTTTTGTAAAATACCGTAATACTATCAATCTACTTGTTTTTAGCAGTGCTTGCGTCTATCTTCGCAATTAGATGCAATGTGCCTTGCGGATTCGATTCAGTTCCACAACAAGGCAAATAGTGACCGGTGTCAAATATCACTCGTGACCGTCAACACCACGAAGAGGCGGGTAATGCACATAATATTATTGTATTGAGTGTTTATCCGGTAGTATTACTTCGTGAAAGGAGGGTTTCCCCTATGAAAAAAACTTTATGGCTTCTTGCTATTCTTGTGCCGGTGATGATCGGCGCATTGCAGCCCGCGTTGGCACAACCAAATCCAACAATTATTGTGCCGAACCCGCTGTTCGGACCGAGAATATTCTATGTATCCGACCTTGACCTCTTGCGTCAGGGGGGTGGTCCGGTATTGTTCCAGATAACGATCAACAGCAACGGTAATATTGCTCATCCTTGGTTGAGAACAACTTTAAAAAACGGCGCGGGTGAACAACTTGCCGTTGGAAACCTGAACCTTTCGTCTTTCGGTTCGGTTTCCCCATGGATTATTACCAACTTGAACATTTCCGGCGCACATGGTAATTGGGAAGCCGCCGATAATCTTTCCAGCCGGTATCAAACGCAAATTTTACGTACCGGCATGATTCCCGCCGATATCTATACCTACACTTTTCAAGTGTACGATGGCGACCCTTCGAACGGTGGTTTAGCGCTGGGCAGTTCTGTACCAAGTTCATTCACCGTACTGGGTATGGGATATTTAACACTGCGTTTTCCTGACAACGATCCACGCGGTGATACTCCGTTAATGTCCACATTGCCGTTCTTTGTTTGGAATTCGTCGCAAACGAATTTCACGATTAAAATCGCCGAAATTCATTCGGGAGAGACCCCGGATGCAGCGCTTAATTCGCGTGAAAACTGCGAAGCAAGCGTTACCGGTGCCAGTTTTCAGTATCCTTCAACGGGCGTAGTTCCCCTCGAAACGGGTAAATATTACGCGTGGCAGGTCAAGACCAGCATCAGTACTTCGCATGGGCCGTTCGAAGTCGCTTCCGAAATCAACGTATTTCGGATTGCACCGACAATGACGCCGGAATCGACTCAGCTCTTGGTCGCTTTACAACAATTGCTGACCGATGGTAATGGTCCTCAGATATTGCAAATGATTCAGCGGGGTCAACTTAGCGGCGAAATTTATCTTGGCGATCAACGAATCACCGCACAGCAATTATTTGCGATGTTACCGGATTTCAGCGCACATCATTTCACCATTCATACGATGCGTGTGGAATAGCGACAACAACGGATAAAGGAGACTTAAATGAAACGTTACGCTAAAACTTTCGCCCTTCTCTTGTGCGTGTTGCTCGCTGTTTCCGCATTCGCCGTACCGGCGCAAAATGTGGCAATCACTTACAAAGTGAAAGGGTCGGTCGAATTAACTAAATCCGGGGCGAAACAATCGGTTCCACTCACTGCGGCAACGCATTTGAGTGATGGCGATAAAATCAAGACCGGAAAAGATGGTTATTGCTTCCTGATTTTTGTCGAAGACAAAACGCAAATCAAAGTCCGTGAGAATTCCGAACTGACGATTTCCGCAAGTCGCACCGACAAAGGACTGGATCAACAAGTCAATACGAACATCGGCGAGATCTGGTCGCATGTAACGAAGAAGGGTTCGAATTTCCGAATTTCCACTCCGACTTCGGTGGCATCGGTTAAGGGGACAATGTGGTGGACGATAGTCAATGAAGACGGTACAACTTCGATTATCGGCCTCGACGGTGTGGTAAGTTTACACAACAACAAAAACGGCAATACCGAAGATGTCGGTGTCGGCCAGACCGGTGTTTCCGGCCCCAATGGTTTAACCATCGGTCAGACTCAAGGCGGCATCCTGAACCCGGACGGTACGGGCGCGACACGTACAATTCGAATTCCGTTCCGTGATTCAGACGGAAACGAACATAACCTGTTTATCGAATACGAAGAATAGGTTTAGGGTTTTGGGTCTCGGGTGTTGGGAAAAAAGGATCTTACTTCTTTTTTCCCTGACCCTCCCTTATTCACTATGACCGAAACCAACAAGGAAAACACATGAAGAGACAGTTATTCGGGTTCTCACTACTACTCGCTCTGACCACGCTCGTCCTCGCTCAAGGGGGACCCTCAATCGTTCACACTCCCGTTGCTACTGCGGTTTCCGGACAAGCGATTTCGATACAAATGTCGACATCCGTACCGGCAAGCGATATCACTAATGCAATCGTCGCTTATCGGAGGCCGGGCGAGGATGCATACCATGAAGCCGATATGCTCGCTTCGGGTAATGTGTTTCGCGGTGAAATTCCGGCTTCGGTTGTTACCGAACGTGGCATCGAATATTACTTATCGATAACCATGAAGAACGGCAATCGTGAATATCTGCCGCCGTCTTCCGGTGGTGCGCCGTCGGGCCCGTTTGTCGTTTCGGTTCGTTCCGAGGGTTCTGCTCCCGCCGGTACGGTCATGTTTCAGTTGGTTTCACCGGATCCCGAAGAACCACAAAGCACAAGTGAAGATGTTATCGTGTCGATAGCGATTATCGGCGGTGAATTGGATGCCGCAACCGCACGTTTGGAAGTAGATGGCGCTGCGGTCACGAAATGGGCGAACCTGACACCGGAATTGGTTTCGTATATCGCAAAGGATTTGCGCTCAGGAACTCATACCATTCGAATCAATGGAAACACCAAAACAAGTTTGACAATCCCGCAGTTGGTTAGTTCGTTCAAAGCGGTTGCTCCCGGAGAAGTGGAACGCGCGCGAACACCTTTTGCATTTCATGGAAATGCATGGGAAGAAACACGGTATGAAGATGTTGCAACCCTTCCGGGTCAGGCGAATTCAAAGAACAGTTGGCAGCGGGAAGGGATGGATTTCAACGGTCGTTATGGAAAACTCGATTACGGCGGGCGCTTTTATATCTCGAACGAAGAGAAAAGTGACGAACAACCGCGCGACCGGTATCAGATTTGGATGGGTATGCGCTGGTGGAAATTGGGATTAGGCGATA
>CAZPUW010000197.1:0-5692 GCA_964589795.1 uncultured bacterium | reverse complement strand
TCGATGGTTACCAAAGTCCAGGTGCGTTTGTTTAAGTCGACCTGTTCCATTTTCACAACAGGATTGCTGATGTGAATCTTTAGATGACCTATTCCCAAAGTTTGAGAGGTGATTTGAACGGCACCTTCTACTGGAATACCGTTAATGACGTCGTCGTCCGGTGTCCATGGCCGTGCGGAAAAAGCTGCGGAAACACCAAGGAGTACGAATAAAACTATTACGAAAATTCGGTTATCGCCCGAAAGCGCCGATTTCATATAACGAACCAAATGCATTTGGATCCTCCAAGTTTCCCAATCTCGGTTTGCAAGATGAGAGATTAATGAAGAGCTAACAAAATACGGTTTGTTAATTTGTCGGTGTTATGGTATTAAAAAAAGTAGGAGGATGCAAGGTTTGAGACGGGATTTTAGTATTTTTTTACATTATGAAAATGTGTGTTCGATTCTCCAATTAATAGCGAGAATCAGTTTGTTCGAAACTTGAAGTATTTTTACTTATAAATATCTGTTGTGCATTATGTTTTAGACTACTCCACGGTTGCAAGGATAGCATTAATTTCTTCTTGTGTTTCGTCGACTAACTCGTGGTAATGGCTCGAAATTTTGGTTTTAAGGGTTCCAAGGTCTTCCGAAACCATTTCAAACAATTGTTTGCGATCTTCGCGTTTCGTTAAATCGAGGCGATGATTGTGCGGTGAATTACGTGAGAGTAGAGATGCTTTCTCGAGATATATCAAGTACACTTGACTAATTATCAGGTATTCGACATCGGTGACAGAGCTGTTCTGATGCTCGGAGAGCTTCGCACGTAACTTACGCCATCCCATAGGTTTCCTCCTTTAAACAGGAGTAGTTTATTCGATTGAGATATCTATCTTTCCCCACCAGAGCAAAGTTTTATCCCGGTTTTCGATAAAGGTGTTCAACAAGAGATACGAGTCTTTTTGCACCATTTTATCAAACACGATTTTACCGTTTACGACGACTGTTACCGGTTGATCAAAGCGAATCATCGCAGGATTTAGCATAATCGAAACGGCTTTTACCCGGCTGGTTTCAAGCTCGAACCTATTCCCGATACGGTGTGCCATAACAGCACCTGATTTCGCTTTACGGGGAAACGCATCATATTGTTCGATGGGTGGAAAGGCACTCTTTTTCGTAATACGGTTATCGGGACCCCGCAGATATGCTACTATTACCGAATCACCGCGTTTCTTCATCGCCCTTGCTTTGGTCAGGTCCATCAGACTATGGATGTGAAAAGTATCCATTGCTACGATAACATCTTCCATTTTCAAACCGATTTTATTCGCAACCGATATGCTGTCATCCATAACGGCATCTACTCTAACGCCATCGCCCTTCCACTCTCGTTCCGGATTAAATCCGATCGTGACATTATCATTCACTAATTTACAGTTGTACTCCTGTTGCCAAGATGCCGCCGCTCGTGCCGTATCCAACGCTCGAATAGTCAACCAATCCACCGAACCGTAGCGAATATCGGCAGTTTCCCAATACAACGTTGACTCAAATGGATTTCGGTAATTTTGCTCGACACGGGGAATAAACGCCGGGTATTCCAAATTCAAGTATGAATCATCATGAGTTGCGGTATCATATACCGTAACGTTTAGTCGTGCGCCTGCCTGCTGTGCCAATTCCAGCATTGGTAACATCCGGCGGGTAGGATAAAGTTGATCGGCACCTCCTACTGTCGCGAACATGGGCCGGGCACGTAAATTGGTAAGAGTTTGTTGCATTTCTCCATCGAGGGAACCAACCGCCATGTGACCAGACCAAGGAAAGAATTGGGCAAAATTTGTAGGATCTATCATCGCCATGTGGTAGGAACCGGAACCACCGTCCGAAAATCCGCACATTACCACTCTGTCATCGTCGATTGCATACTTTTGCTTAATTTCGTGTAGTAACCATTTCAGATTATTCATTCCGGTATCGTTCCACCACAAACATCCTGTTTTCGCAAACGGAAAGAGGTAGAACCACCCATTTTGCTCACATATTTTCACTAAGTCGTCTGTCATCAATTCACTATCAGACACCGAAGGATATTCCGGTCTGCTTACTCCTCCGTGTAAATAAAGCACTAGTGGCGTCTTATGGCTACCGTCATACGATTTTGGGACATAAAGAAATGCCGGAGCGGTAAGCGAATCGTTTATCTTATGAGTGATGTGGACAAATTTCCCCGTTGTATCAGGATGTACATATTGGGTAAATGAAGTTATCCAAATCGAAAGAGAGTCGACGGGAAATGTGGCAAGTTCAGGAACCGTTCGTTTTGCTTCGTCAGCGGAACCGGTTAAAAGAGAAGTTATCGACTTTATCGGCGCTGATGCGTTAGTCGGCATAGCAAACGCAGTGAAACTCAGCAGAATAAGTATTATAAAAAGCTTTTTCATGATAGTTCCTTGAGTAGTTGCTTTAAGATAATACTAAAAACCCAAAGAAGTCGCGATCTAAAATGAAATAGGAGTATCGATGAACGAAAATGAACGACCCTATGTCGTTGGTGTGGACTTAGGCGGAACAAAAGTCGAAGCATGTTTGATGGATTCGAATCGGCAGGTTCTTAAGCGCAGTCGTCGCCTTTCCGAGCCGACACTCGGCATCGATCATGTAGTGGAAAACATTTTCCGGGTTATTGAAGACGCTTCCGAAGGTATACTCTATTCTGCAATCGGTATTGGTACGCCCGGCACTTATTTACCGGAGACCGATACTCTTTTCGGTGTGCCACATACTGCTGTTTATGAAACTCCCGGTTTCATGAAGAAGATTCGAGATAGATTGAAACGCCCATTGTTGACTGAAAATGACGCGAATTGCCTCGCGCTTGCCGAATATTTCAACACATACTCAAAAAAGTGCAAATACGTTTTAGCAGTTATTCTCGGTACTGGCATGGGTTTCGGGTTGATATTAGATGGAAAATTATATCGGGGTGCAAATGGTGGAGCTGGTGAACTTGGTCATTGCACAGTGAATATGGCTGGCAGAATGTGCGAATGCGGACGAAAAGGGTGTGCCGAAGCATATTTATCCGGTTCGAGCATTTCCCGTCGGTACGAAGAACTGACAGGGACTTTTCTGGAGGTTGCCGAGATCTATCCGAAGTATCAAGAAAATGAATCTTCGGCAACACTTTTGTTTGAAGAAAGTTGTTTGATAATGGGCGAAGTATTCGCTAACGCAGTAAACGCTCTGGATATCGAAGCGATTATTCTTGGCGGTGGAGTTTCCAACTTACCAGTTTGGTACGAAAAAGTACCATCCTACTTGCAACGCTCTTTATTTGGTATTCCCAGAAATACTATTCCCATCCTTAAAGCACAGTTGGGAGACTCGGCGGGTGTCGTGGGAGCGGCATATTTGGCTTTACGGGAACTGGGACTGATGTCATTTTGAAATAATTACTGCATCTTTGCACCGTAACGTATAAGTGTCTCTATCATTGGATTTAAAACAACCGGATCTTCGACGAATTCCTTCGCGGCTTGGATTGGCGAAACACCTTCGACGTCGACAACATTGATGTCAGCGCCATGTTCCAACAATATTCGTGCAATACGATGATGGCCTTCCTGCGCTGCAACGTGTAAAGGAGTACTTCCACCCCTGTCATGGGCATTGATGTCCGCACCATGACGCAACAATAACTCTACTTCATTTTGATTCCCACGCTCAACCGCTTTGTGTAACGGGGTTGTCCGGTTGTGGTCCCGTGCATCGACAACAGCTCCATGTACCAGCAATACTTCGACGATATCCCGGAAGCCGTATTTCGCCGCAAGGTACAACGGCGTTCTCCCACCGCTGGTTTTGGCTTCGATATTGGCTCCATCGTGAAGTGCTTGTTTTACTTTTTCGACGGAACCGGAACGAACCGCCTCAAACAATCTTTCGGTCGCCATGGTAATTGTCCTTGTAAATGGTATAGTTCAAAGTAAAACACAACCAAAAACAGTGCAATACTTTACAATGTAAAACGAAATTAGGAGGAAAAGTGGGTCATTACAGGTTACGAGAAAGAAAATACAGAATTTATCAAATCTCTGCTTTTAAATTGAAAATCTATCTCGGAGTGAGTATACTATTGTGTATGTTAATTTTATATCTTTTTTCTTGATTTAGTGCAGTTTTGTGTTTGAAGTTTTACCACTAATCATACATTCATTATATCGCTTTTAGACGTTTTTTAAATCTTTACTCACCTTTTACTTTCGAATATTTCAACCGTTCTTTCCGATTGAATTTAGTGGTCGTTGTGTCACACTTGTTTGATTTGGGGAATCTACTATGAAATACGTCTTTGTGTTTTCGACCGCTTTTTTACTACTTGCAACCTCTTTCGCTTATGCACGGCCATGGACACCCGACGATGATGAGATAGTCGGTATTCCAGTAAATGGTGCAGTTAAAGTTCACTCAGAGTCTTTTGGAATCGGTCACCTTAAAATTCACTTTTCCGACCCTGTCGTGAAAATGACGTCACTTGAATTGAATAATAAAACGTGGACGCTGGTAACCATCGGTGGTGAAACACGGTTGTGGCAAACCGGTAAACCAGAGCTACCACTTATTTCACGGGCGATACGATTGCCAAATACCGGTAACATTCGATTAAAGGTTATACCGGGTGAGTACATCGATTATCCGAATATCGACGTACTTCCACAACAACCTACAAAATTAAAAAAAGTTGGCGACCACCTCGAACCAATCGAATACACGTATGACGAGACAGGATACAAAACTGATGCGTGGTTTCCATCGGAAACCGTCCGACTGACAACGCCGGAAATAATTCGCGATGCCCGGATCGCTTTATTGGGTGTACAACCCGTACAATACAATCCGGCAACGAAAACATTGCGCGTTTACCAGTCGATTGAAGTAGAAACGATTCCTATCGGTGGTGTAGGTACAAATGAGCTTTCGCCAACTATATCGCATGCGGTGCCGAGTTTTGCTGGCATTTACAGTGACATAATCGGAGCGGAGGATCTGTTTGATGATGCAAGAAGAGCACCTCCCGGTCAAATCATGTTAATTTGCCGGAGTGGCGTCGATACCCTGCTTCGCCCGTTTGCTGCATGGAAAACCGCGAGCGGTCGTCCCACCCAAATCGTGACGACTACTGCGATAACTGCCGCGGCCCTTCAAACTACAATCAACAACGCTTACAATTCATGGAACCCACCGCTCGAAACTGTCATTCTTGTGGCTGACGGTGGTACAACTACAAACACTTACGAACTTCCTACTTATACAACCAACAGCTATGGTATTCCAAGTGATCATGATTATTCGCGTGTTGGCCAAAGTAGTCTGCTCGCGAGTGTTTGGGTCGGTAGAATGCTTTGTGATAATGTTGTGGAGTTACAGACTCAAATCAACCGGTCTATGAATTACGAACGAAACCCTTACATGGGACCAACTGGTGCTGATACGTCGTGGTTGTCTTTTGGATGGGGATATGCCGGTACTGCCATGAATGTCGTTTCAAACCGCCCCGCAATTCGTTTCTGTTTGGAAATGATGAGGGTGCGTGGATTGTCTAACCTTCCTTACGATGAGTTCAACGGCAATGAGGATCCATCGTTAATTAGTACACGGTTGTCGGGTGGAGCACTTTTTTGGGCGGAACGTGGAGCATGGAC
>CAZPUW010000196.1:0-5701 GCA_964589795.1 uncultured bacterium | reverse complement strand
GCCAGCATCCGCTCCATACGGTCTGCTCGATCAATCATCTCATCGGCTGGGAGAGCGGGGTCGGCATCGACCTCTTCGAGTAATTCCGCCGTATCAATTCGCCCGATTTGTCGCATTCGCTCACGGAGCGCAATCCGATATGCAATTTTCCAAATCCAGGTCGTAATCGCGCTTTCCCCCCGGAACCACGGGAGACCCTGCCAAACCGCAATCCATAATTCCTGCAATAGGTCGGGAACCCGCGACCGTTGCGGAATTAGTCGGGCGATAAGGGTCGCCAGTTTCGGCGACTCTCGCTCGACAAGTTGTGCGAATTCTAATTGATTCAAATGCAAGCGACTGATTCCGTTCGTGGTAAAAGATTCTTGCTTGCAAGATGTTAGTGTCAAGTACCCCTACACAAGTTGCAGGGGTAGCGAAGGGGCCTAAACAGGTAAAATGCGTAAACTTGCCCGATACAATAATATTCGCCTTTGGACACCTGACACTAAATACCTACCAGTTGCTTAAACGGGTGCAACCTTTCGATATTGCTACCACTCATACCGTTTAGAACACAAGAACTAACTGTGAGGAGGAACGGCGATGATTAGCGACTCTATCAAAAACGGCAAAGTGAAAATCAATATTGACGCCGCTCATGGCAAAGCGAGCAAAGTCGTCATCGTGGGCGACGATACCGTCGCAGACATCAATATCATGAAGGGCGATACAAATTCATTGCCCGGTCTCGTTATCAACGGACCCAAAATTGACGGTGAATTTTTCCACAAGTCACATCTCGATTTGATCGCGGTCGTCGTTCCGCTCAGTTTTTTCGCAGCGGCTGCAATCATCACTTGGTTATTACTGCGGTTTGCCCAACGGCGAAACGAAATGAGGCATCAGGAACGGATGGCGGCTATCGAGCAAGGTGTCGTTATGCCAACCGACACACAGGTTGTCATTACCCCCGCCGACCCGGGAGCGCCCGTCCAGATAAAATATGCCCGTCCCTACAATCCCTACAAATGGCCGCTAATTCTCGGTCTTGCCGGTTTAGCGCTCGTCATTGCGAATTTTCTCGAAGGGGATAAAGATTTCGGTTTCGGCTTAGTATTGCTCGCTATTGGTGCGGCACTCTTCCTATCTCACTACCTCCGTAGAAAGGATTTACAACAGCATGCGGAATGGCATCCGCCGACGACTACTCACACACCGCCGGTCCCGCCAATACCGCCTACTCCCCCGACTTCACCCCAGTTGTGATTCAAGCATGAATCGATTTTTCGAGAGGTGCGTCTACTGGGTGCGCCTCTTTTATTTTTATTGTGTTCATCGTAATCGTAAATTGTTTGCGATTTCATTACGGACAGGTGTTCCTACTTGTCCAATTTTGAGTTTTTCCGGACGACATTGTTGCACGTCAAACCGTCATTTAAGGAGCTGGCATGACACCTCAGGAATACATCCAAGCTAATCGTTCAAAATTCATGGATGACCTTTTCACGCTGTTAAGGTTCCCCACCATTTCTACCACCGCCGAAAACAAACCCGACGTTCGCGCGTGTGGTGAATGGCTCGCAGAGAAAGCAAAATCGCTCGGTTTCATGAATGTGAAATTGAACGACACCCCGGGACACCCAATCCTCACTGGAAAATATCTCGGTGCTGGCCCGCAAGCACCCACGGTGTTGCTGTACGGCCATTATGATGTGCAACCGGTTGACCCCATCGACTTGTGGTTCAAAAATCCATTCGAACCGTGGATGGACGGTGATAAACTTTTTGCCCGCGGTGTCGCCGACGACAAAGGACAGGTGTGGATTCATTTCTGTGCGATGGAAGCATGGATGAATACCGTAGGTCGCTTGCCGGTCAATGTGAAATTACTCATCGAAGGGGAAGAGGAAATCGGCAGTCCGAACTTAGTGCCATTCTGTGCGGAACACACCGAAGAATTGAAAGCGGATGTCGTCGTGATTTCCGATACGGGAATGTTTGCCGACGACCTGCCAACCATCTGTTACGGCTTGCGCGGATTGACCTATTTCCAAATCGATCTCGAAGGCCCGAACCGAGATTTACACAGTGGTACCTATGGCGGTGCGGTCGCAAATCCCGCGTTTGAACTTGCCCGCATTATCGCTCAATTAAAGACCCCGCAAGGCGTTGTCACTGTTCCGGGTTTTTACGATTCTGTTCGTCCACTCACTGAGGAAGAACGGGTGATGTGGGCAAAACTTCCCCACAGTGATAAAGAGTATGCGGAAGAGTTGGGTGTTGATTCGCTTGTTGGCGAATACAGCTACACGACACTCGAACGAACATGGGTACGACCGACATTCGAGGTATGCGGCTTGTTGTCCGGCTTTACCGGCGAAGGTGCCAAGACTGTGCTTCCGGCAAAAGCGATGGCGAAAGTATCGTGCCGCCTTGTTCCCGATCAGGACCCCCACGACATCGAAACGAAGTTCATCAACTTTGTCGAATCGTTGTGCCCGAAGGGATGCAAAATTAAAGTCACCCCTCACCACGGTGGTAAACCGGTGATTACCGAACGTGACAGCCGGTTCATCAATGCCGCATCCCGCGCATTGGAAAAAGCGTTCAGAAAAACGCCGGTTTTTATTCGTCAGGGTGGTTCGATTCCAATTACCGCTGCCTTCAAAGAAATTCTCGGTCTCGATTCTGTTCTTCTCGGTTTTTCACAACCGAATGAGAATGCGCACAGCCCGAATGAATGGCTTTCGGTAAAAGCATTCGAGCACGGTGTCGATACCAGTGCCTACTTCTGGGAAGAAGCCGTGAAGTAGATTTTGGGTATTGGGTGTTAGGTACAGAGTAAGCGCGGCAATCATGCCGCGCTTTTTTTGAATCGCTGGTTTTTGACAATAACGTCAGGAGAAGTACATTCTAAAAGCCCACCAACTACTGAGGTAACCGATGAACTTGTTACAGAACTTCTTTTTGCTCACAACCGTAATATCTATACTGTGTTTTACCACTGCTGTGAAAGCTGCAGAAACTGACGATACACTACTGTTTTCACAGTCAAGTGCCGCTTGCATCAAATTAAGTGTTGTATCCAAAACTGAAACGGATTATTCAACTCCGGTTCAATTTGTCGTCACCGATCCCGATGAGAACGTTACGTTTGCAAATGGAGGGTGGAACGGTGACACCTGTTCGGTTTATTTCCCCGATGATTTTGTCCATGGCGACTGACGGCAAGGTATATATACGTGGGCCGGACAAGTTGAAGGGAAGCGGATTTCACTCGGTGAATTTATCTATACCAATCAGGGTGCTATTACGGTGCACCTTGGTCCCGATATGCCGTTAACGGTTAATATGTTGCTGCAGTCCATCGAATCGAATTCTACGCTCAGTAGTGAATTAGTTATTGCCGAGGAATGCATGAATATAATAACGATGGCACAATACATGGTTCGCCGTCCTCCGGTAATTGGCGGATCGGCAATCCAAAATGACTTCAGAAATTTAGATTTTTTAATGTTGGGTAAACCGGTCGCTCGCGGCAACTTAGTTTGGAGTGATGCGATTGGCGACCGATTCACTATATCTGGACGAGGAGTGAATAATTTTACGTTGACAGCTATCGGAAGAAACGGTGCATCTCTCATATATAGAGGCATCACCGCGACGACAATACCCACACCAAATAATTCGATAACAATACCAATCTCGTATCGACCAGAATTTATCCCAAGAATCAAGTATTAGTAATTTGGTCGGTTATTGAAAGGCACGGCAATCTTGCCGCGCTTTCCTTTATGTAAAAAGCTATTTCGGAAGACTTTAATAGCTTGTAGAAGTCGAGGATGTAGGGGTAAAAGTAAGGATCGATTTCAAATCGACCCCTTCTTTAAAAAGACAGTATCAACATCAATTCCCTTATCACTTTCGCCGCCAGTACCGCACTGCATCCCGTTGTGTCATAATGCGGTGAGAGCTCCATTACATCCGTCGCTACAACGTTTTTTCCTTTCAACAACTTCATCAACTCAAAGGTATCCCGAAAACTGACTCCTCCCGGTTCCGGCGTTCCGGTTCCGGGAAAGCTTGCCGGATCATGGACATCCAAGTCAATCGAGAGATAAATCGGTGCTTCACCAATACGTTTTAACGTCTCCGCAAAGGCAACTTTCGTGAATGGCAATTGTAATTTGTGTTCCCGTGCGAATGCAAATTCTTCTTTTGTCCCGCTTCTAATCCCGAATTGCCGCAGCCGTTCGGTTCCCAGCAATTCGCAACAACGGCGCATAACCGATGCATGTGAAAATGGCTCTTCGAGATATTCATCCCGGAGGTCACAATGTGCGTCGAATACAAGTAAATGTAATTCTGGATATTTTTGGTGTACCGCTTCCACGCACGGAAGTGTAAGCGAATGCTCCCCCCCGATGACCAAAGGCATTAAATTGTGATCAAGAATGTGCTTCACACCCGCGCGCAAAACATCGAACGCCCGCTCCGGCCTTCCGAATGGAAGCTCAAGGTCACCTAAATCGCAAAATGAAATATCTTCCAAATCCCGGTCGAGTTCCGGTGAAAAGCTTTCAAGCCCATAACTCGCCGTACGCACCGCCGGTGGCCCATAGCGCGTTCCCGGACGGAAGCTCGTCGTGCTGTCGTAAGGAGCGCCAAGCAAGGCGATTTTTGAATCCTTTAATTCGGAAGTCGCACACAGAAAATTAGCATTATACCACGGAAGGTTTTCGCTCACTACGATAACTCCTCGATAAGATGGGTAGGCAGAGCAAACGCCGCCCGATGAACCGCTTCATTATAGTACTTACAAGTTTGCGTGATTGCCTTGGCGCGAACATGATCAATTTCTGAAGGTTCAATTCCTTTACTCGCAAATGCGAAGCTCCATAATCCACTTGGGTAAGTCGGAATCGAGGCAAGATAAGTCGCGGTAATTGGAAAAACTTCCCGCATCGCTTTCCGTAAATTTCGTACCGCATTCACTTGATAGAGTGGGCTTTCACCTTGCGCCACCACTACCCCACTCGGTTTGAGTATCCTCAATACTTCTCCGTAAAATGCCGAATTGAATAATCCTACTCCCGGACCAACCGGATCGCTCGAATCGATTATCACTACATCGTATGTATTGTTCGCTGATTTTTTAACCCACTCGATTCCGTCACCTACCGTAACATGCACCTTAGGATTCGCCATACCTACTGCGGTCGAGGGGAAGTGTTTCTTGCATAACTCGACCACTCTGCCGTCGATTTCACACATGTCGATATGCTGTACTTCTTCATGCTTCGCTGTTTCGCGGGCCGTACCACCGTCGCCCCCGCCGATAATGAGCACTTTCTGCGCGTCAGGATGAACCAGTAGTGGTACGTGCGTTATCATTTCATGATAGACGTATTCGTCCCGTTCGGTGAGTTGTATTAATCCATCCAAAGCAAGCACGACACCGTGAGACGTAGAGCGGAACAATTCGATTTTTTGATATTGCGATTGCTCACTCGCAAGCTTTTCCTCGACGGCAAAGCCGAGAAAGCAACCATCTTCGTATGTCTCACGGTATTCGGTCATTCTTATTTCCCTCTAAAGTTGATATCGATAAAATACGGGTTCATCGCAAAACATTTAAGTCTGCGGCTTAAAATACATCGGTTTGTAACGGCGATAAAGTTAATCCGGGATACGAATTCTTTATTAATGTTTCAATATC
>CAZPUW010000195.1:0-5742 GCA_964589795.1 uncultured bacterium | reverse complement strand
ATCAAAATTTCACTGCGAATTTGATTTACTACACGATAAGTGGAAGAGTGACGGTTGGTGAGAATGGATTGTCAGGAGTGACGCTGAGTGGATTGCCACACACACCGACAACGAATGCGAATGGCGATTACTCAGACTCAATTGCTTATGGTTTCAATGGTTCAATTGTACCAACTTTAGCGGGTTACACTTTTAGTCCGGTAAATCGGGTTTATTCGAATGTGACGAGTGCTCAAAGTAATCAAAATTTCACGGCGAACTTGATTTACTACACAATTAGCGGTCGGGTGACGGCTGGTGGGAATGGATTACAGGGAGTGACACTGTCTGGTTTGCCACACACACCAATAACGAATGCAAATGGTGACTACTCGGATTCTGTGGCATACGGGTTTAATGGGACCGTTGTACCGAGTATGGCAGGTTACACATTCAGCCCAGTGAGTCGGATTTATTCGAATGTGACGAGTAATCAAACTAATCAGAATTTCACGGCGAACTTGATTTACTACACAATCAGTGGACGAGTGACAGTTGGTGGAAATGGATTACTAGGTGTCACACTATTGGGCTTGCCACACACACCGATAACGAATGCGAATGGTGATTATTCGGATTCGGTGGCGTATGCATGGAGTGGGATAGTTACTCCATCGTTACCGGGATATCACTTCGCTCCGATAAATCGCACCTACGACACAGTGGTGGTCAACCAAGCTGATCAAAATTACATTGCAAGTGTTATCTATTACCAAATTATGGGACGGGTGACGATAGCACCTGATGTCGGCTTGGATAGCGTACTCATGAGCGGCTTACCGGACACAGTTTTTACAGATAGTTCCGGTAACTTTACTGCCCTTGTTCCCTTCCATTGGTCCGGTACGTTGCGACCGCTCCGACTTGATTATGAGTTCATGAGTGCCGATTCCGACTCGGTCATTCACTTTACTTCAGTCGATACGAACTATAACGGACAGGATTTCCACGCAATCTTCCTATCGGTAACTTCGTTGGTTAGTCGTTTTCCAAATAGTTTCGGATTGAATCGATACTATCCAAACCCGTTCAATGCATCGATGTCCATCGAGATCTCAGTACCGAAGTTGAGCCAAGTAAAACTGCTATTGTACAATACACTCGGACAGCGGGTGGTTTCGCTACAAGACGGCACGCTTTCGCCCGGGCGATATCGCTATACGCTTCAATCGACGCGCTTGACGAGCGGTGTGTATTTTCTAAAGATGTCGGCGTCCGGTTATTCGAAAGTCGTAAAAGTAAACGTGCTTAAATAATCCAATTATTCACATTTTTGATTCGTAGAACTCAATGTGTACCCGGTATCTTCCGGGTACATTTTTTTACTCACATTAGTACTAATCCAAATTGGAATCCTTATGACAAAAAATAGACTGGAAGCATTCAGCGATGGTGTTATCGCGATCATCATTACGATCATGGTACTGGAAATAAAAGCACCTCATGATGCAAGTTGGTTTTCTTTATTGCCGATTTTACCCATTTTTTTAAGTTACACACTCAGTTTTGTGTTTCTTGGCATTTACTGGAGCAACCACCACCACCTGCTTCAAGCTGTTAAAAACGTGAACGGATTGGTGCTTTGGACAAATTTGCATTTGTTGTTCTGGTTGTCACTGGTGCCGTTTGCGACGGCGTGGATGGGTGAAAACCGATTTGAACCGTGGCCGGTAGCATTATATGGATTCGTTCTATTATTTGCCGCGATTGCGTACTATATTCTCGCCCGTTCATTGCTGTCACTGCACGGTTCCGATTCGTTACTGGCGAAGGCATTGGGAGATGATTTCAAAGGAAAAATCTCAATTGGCATATATATCGCCGCAATTCTTGCCTGTCTTTTGAGCTCATGGATCGCATGCATGTTATATGTGACGGTTGCCATTATTTGGTTGGTACCCGACAAACGGATCGAACGAACGCTTTATCACTAATAAAAATGGCGGAGTTCGTTGGAACTCTGCCACTTCGTTGTAAAACGTAAACCTCTTATTTCATCAATACCATTTTCCGGGTCGCAACGTTGTTACCCGCGATAATCTGATAGAAGTAAACTCCGGTTGCCCACTGTGTGCCATCAATGCGAATTGTGTGATACCCTGCCGCATACGAGACATTTTCAACCGCCCGATTCACTTCCTGACCCAACGCATTATAGATGAGTAAGGTTACACGTGCTGGTTTAGGCAAAGCAAACGTAATTTGCGTTGTTGGGTTAAACGGATTGGGATAGTTCTGCATTACAGCGAACTCATGCGGAAGATTAGCCCGATTGTTTCTCACTGAAAGTATAAAATTACCTTCATCCGCGCCGATATCACACAACTGTGATGAACGGGAATCCCCGTCGAAATCGGTAGTAACCAGCCAATGATGCGCGGCTCCACTTTCCACTACTGTTGGTTCGTCGGTCCTGACGTGCAAGTTGGAATCGGAAACAAAGGGAACGGTTATATCGAACGAGGATAAATCGTGTTGCCAGTAATTGGAGGTACGTAAATCTGCCAAACTTCCATACCGCTGCCAACCATTTGTAGCATTAAATAACTGTGCGAGGTACCGATGGGTCGTGGTGTCGTTAGTACCGCTCGCAATGACGTTGTAATCGCTGAATCCGACTAAGTTCGGCATATAGCAATAAATTGCAGTATGACTACTTGTTCCCACAGTATTTATGCGGACATTCTCGATAATATTTCCCCACAACGTATCGTGACCGCCACCTAAGGAGTTGTAGTTATTGTAAGAGAGTGCAGTACTACCGGAATTGTCGGTAGAACTTCCTCGGACGACAATGGTATTGAATAAATAATTGTTGTTACTGGTTCCGGAATAAAACAACGCCATACCTGAAACTCCGGAAAGGGTACTTGCACCTACATCTATCATATTATTCGAAAAAGTATTCGAATCACCCTGCGCATAGGTGACACCATACACCCAAGCCGATAAGGATGAGTGTAACGGCCCTACCCAATTCGCATCGATCAAGGAATTGTACATGTTGTAACCACAACGCATACCGGTAATCGAGTTGGATAAAACCGGTGTCGTAGAATAGATATGATTGTGCGATACCAATAGTTGTGAAATATGCAAGGAATAGGAAGTGGTAGAAAATTCCATACCATACATCATAAAATCGTGAACATCACAATAACTAACTACCGAGCTATCCATTGCACCACTTGAAGATTCGACGGTAATCCCGAAACCACCACCAACCGTTTCACAATGAAGTACTTTCATGGAAGTGTAAGTCAGATTACTCCCACCGAATTCATTGCCGATACGGATGCAGCTCGTAGATGATGATTGCGGTAGTGTTACTATACAATTTTTTATTGTACCGTTGGTTGCACTATCGGCAAACCATACCAAGCGATTTACATCCGAAGTCCCGGTAATCGTCAGATGCCGTCCTACCGTGTCACCCGGCCAACTACCGTCGATGGTAACGAACGGTGCCCGCACCTGAATACCATACGAGTAACTTCTACTCAAGTTGTAATTCAAATTCACCGTAGCACCGGGGTCGATTTCGATTCGAATGGGGTGGTTGTAGTCCGCTTCACGGTGAATTAATAATGAAGAGTCAGAGTAAGTTCCATCCCGCAACCGAAAGGTCACTCCTCCTAAGTCAATAACACTTATCTGTAGCGCTTGAATTGCCTGATGAAGCGTGGTGAAATCAGGGTTGCTTCCACCGATGGTTTTTACCCCGCTCATCATACTCACGACCATATAATTCAAAACTGTAGGCGGTGGAAATAATCCCGGGGGATAACTGGAAAGTCCGCCGGGAGGAAATGTAGTGTAATTTCCCGATGTATCCTGTGCGGAAAGGTAGTATTGTACGGTTGTATATAATGGATACGCGGGAATTGAGAAATAAAATACCGAATCACTTTCTACTAAAAATGCGGTATTGGAATTCCAGATCGACTCGGTGGATGTTTTATAAAATACCCGTGGCAGCAACGTATCACGCGCAACGTAACGGTTATCAGTAATCGTAGCTGAAATCGTGCGGGGATCCAATTCCGCCCATGCACGCACCGGCGTAAATTGAATAGTGGGAGCGGTAAAATCGTTACCTACGAAGTTACCTTCATCGCAACCGATATCGGGATGCGTCGCATCACGTAATTGACTGTCAAAATCGGTTGTAATTCCGGTTACGTTTATACCGGCACTTTCTACGGGAGTAATCAATGTAGTATTAATGTGCAAATCGGGCGCACCAACAAAAGTCGGCATTGACTCGATAGAATGCGTTTCACCGGTGAATCCCGGTACCGTTCGGAACTCGGCAAGGGTGTTGCAATTTACAAATTGGTGGGTGTCTGAGTTATATGCCCGGGCAATAAATAAGTTATCCGTCGATACGTTAGAACCGTTGGAATAAATGTTGTAATCGCTTGAACTGTACGCATTATAATTTGCGAGCATACATACATGGTAATCATTTGCACCAGCACTTATCCGGTCGTTGATAAAGATGTTGTCTCGTAATGTGCTGGTTGTATTACCTTCGAAGTCGATGGCAGCCGATTGCGATAATGAAGTTGTCGAACCGCCAATGTGTATGGTGTTGTATGCTATTGTAGCATTAATCAGCATTGTGTAAATGCCGTATAAATTCTCAGTATTGAGGGTCGCACCGGTATAATTTAGATTAATCATATTATTCGAAATAGTGCCACCTACTCCGCCGTAGTAATATTGACCCCAAATACCGTAACAATATCCACCATGGGACGTACCCAAATCATAAATCCAATTACCGTCTATTTTTACATGATCCGTATAATAATCGTAAATCCCATACACGGCATAAGAGCCCGGATTCGAAAAATTGGTTCGATATATTGTGTTATGGCTCACGAGTATGTTGGAACAACTGTTAAGCTCGACTCCAAATTCAGCGAAGTCCAAAATACGATTGCCCGATATTACCCAATTAGTATCTGAATTAACATAAATTCCGGCAACACCTCGCTCAATGGTACAATTGAGAACGGTATCTGATTTACATCCGGCATTGGGTAAAACATTGCTTTCGTAAGTTCCCATCACATTGGTAGCATAGCTCGTACTTTGCAAATTGATATGAATATTTTTAATGCAGTCGCGGTCGCTGCCATTTGCCAATACGAATCCCTGATAACAACTCGAATCCGAAGATGTCAACGTAATCCATTGCCGACCCGGTGCTAATGGATGGCTACCATCGAATGTTATGTAATCCACATTGTTAAGTTTGAAACCGAAAGGCGTACTGGAAGAACAGATCTTATTGATTATTACTTCCATTGTATCAGCAGGGCGGAACACAATTCGCGCTTGGGCACCGGCACCACAGGAGCTGACAATGGAATCAGGCGGTTCATTAAACGTACCGGGAGTAATAAGGAAAGTGACTCCGGTTGTCGTTCCCAATGCATTCAGATAGGTAATGGCATCATGGATAGTTGCGAAATCACCGTTATCGCCACCGATAAGCTTCGTACCGTTCACCGGAGTACCAACCCAATAACTACCGAAATTGTTGGGAGGTGTTGTACCGGGAGGATTATAGCCACTCCCGCCGGATGGGTTCGTTACGAATAATCCATTTATATCCTGCGCCGCTACATAGTATTGGACAACACTGCCAAAATTATATCCCGGTATCACGAAATAGTACACACCATTTCGTAT
>CAZPUW010000194.1:0-5802 GCA_964589795.1 uncultured bacterium | reverse complement strand
TTGCTTCCAATGGCATGTCTGCACCAAGTGACACAATTTGGTTTGCCGGTACTTCCGCACAACCGGCAGGTGTACCGTCGATTACGGTTAGCTACGATCTCGTTAACCACAACGCAAACTTGTCGTGGGCGCAACCATCCGGTACGGTGGACGGTTATAAGGTGTACCGCGAAACGACCACTGGTCTTTTCAACCCGACTCCGGTTCGATTGGTATCGACGATTAGTGGTGCGGCGAACACTACCTATCAGGATGCGGGTGCAACCGGACACGAATATTATGTCGTTACCGCGTACAATGCCGCCAGTTCTTCGGTCGTTGGCCGTGGTTCAACCGCTGGTATTCGCACGACACTTCCCGGTGTGGATAAACACTCGTATGAGCATCTTGTCAACAACGGGACCCGGATTACCATTATTCGTCGTGGCGAGGATAAGGTAGCACCGAAACACCTTGTGAAACCGGCTTCCCATGTTAGGTCGAATCACGTAGGTCAGTAATACACACAACAGAAAACGAATTGTAGAAAAACAAACAATTCGCAAGTACGCTCGGAGAGGGTAAACGCAAGTTTACCCTCTTCTTTTTTTATTCTCCCTTCCGAGTTTCACCAAATTACGCCGCACTTCATCGTTTATTGACAGTAATCCACAAAAAATCGTTTTTCTCGCCAAAATCTTAATTCCATTGATAGTAAACTGACACTACATATAAAAATGTATGTTAGCTCGTAACAGAAATTTATTCATAAACACGTTTTGTTCTTGACACACGATTAATCTTCGGATAGATTGCGTTTATTCATGAAACGACTCTTTTGGATGCTACAACCGGTGTAACTCTTTACTGATCAGCCACTCGCACGTTCACCGATCCAATTACACCCACTCTTTGTTTTGAATTTACTTAACAATTAGGAGGATAACAGTATGCAGAAATTGCTACGAACGGGACTTTTCGGTCTCGTATTCGTTCTTACCCTGATACTACTTACAAGCTTGGTTTATGCGGCTCCCGTAGGTAAAGTTGCACCCGTAAAACAGATGCAACCAAAGGACCCGAATCAACGCACCCCGCAACAAATCAACGACATTGCGGAACACATGCTTCGTGGTGAACAAGTAGCACCCGAAGATAAACGGATCGCGGCTTCCGCGTACGAACGACTACTTCGGAATCACCCGGCTCCGGTACAACCGCCGTCAATTGATATGACCGGTGGTCCCGATGCTTTTGGATATTCGTTTATCGACAACCAATCCGTAGGTGGACCGACTTTCAGTTGGATAACACCATCGGGCGCCGCTACTGATTTATCAAGTTCAGTCGCTAACAACGGCGACGATGGCACTTATGGTCCTTATACTCTTCCATTTTCTTTTCCGATGTATGGAACGAATTATTCATCGTTCTATTTAGGGAACAATGGATACATCGACTTTGGTGGTGTCCATACTGGTTATACCGGCATACCTAACACTGGTAGCTCTTACGCCGGTATCTACTATTTACCCGGTGACATGTATATGGTTTCGGGACAGTGCGTTGTTAAAACAGAAGCATTGACTTCGCCGACACGGTTTTTGATTTACATCTATCACATTAGTTATTACACTTCGACGCAACGTGCAAATTACAGCGATGCAGAAGTTGTATTGTATCCTGACGGTCACATTCTTATACAGTACAATGCATTTACTGCCGGTGGTTCATATCCAAACGTTGCCGGTATCCAACCACCCTCTGCGCCTTCACCGAACCATTATCTTGGTTATGTCAACTATTCCGGTCTTGGTGCGTCACGAGCCGTTTTGTTCTCGCCACCGAATGGTCCACAAATTGGCTTCACTCCCACGAATATCAGTTATGGAACAGTGGTTACTGGGAGTGGAATCCAAACGCGTACGGCTTATGTGAAAAATGCCGGTGGTTCTACATTACATGTTACAAACATTACATCGACCACAGTTGGTCATTCACCGAGCACGATGACAATAGCGGCAGGTGATTCTGCGCTTTTAACGGTGACATGGAATCCTCTGGTCGGTGGTGTATTGGCCGATAGCGTTGTGTTTACATCCGATGCTATAAATGGCCCGACGAATAAACTACCCGTATCCGGTAGTGCAGTTTCGATTCACAACTTGGACTATAGTCAGGATTTCTCTTCAGCCACTTGGCCTTCTACCGATTGGACGATTTCAGGTCCGGGTGCGGCTAACTGGGTATATGACGCCAATGGAAACGGTGGTGCAAATGGTAGTGCGAATTATAGTTTCTACAATTATAATTATGACCCTCTCTACCAGTATAACACCCTCTGGTCGCCACCACTCAATACCGTAGGCGTTTCAAATTCGATATTATCCTTTGACCGTTGGTATTATACTACGAGTACTACGGATACGTTGTTTCTCGTTTACTCTACTAACGGCGGTTCAACATTCACTGTTATTGCCGCTATGACGGGTAATAGTGGTGCGAATGCGCTATATACAACCTCGACGTATTCTTATGGTTATTACACGTATCCCGCGGAGACCTCTGGTTACCTGAACTCCGCTTATGCTTTACCGGCGGGTGCGTTGGGTCAACCGAACGTTCAAATCGGGTTCCGTGTTTCGAATAACCACACCGGTTATACTTCGAAACTCACAATTGATAATGTTTCGATAGCGAACAATATCAACCCGCGTATTGCCTTCAATCCAACGAACCTGAGTTTCCCCTCGATTGGAGTCGGCTCGACGTATAATCAAACGGTGTATGTGAAGAATGTCGGCGGTGGCCCATTGCACGTAACTAACATTACCGCAACGACAGTAGTACCAACAGCACCACTGAGCTTTACGGTGGCGGTTGGTGATTCGCACGCCATAGTGGTAGGTTGGACGCCGGGGTCGGTGACGACACTTGCTGACAACGTCGTGTTCACATCGGACGCATCAAATGGTCCGACGAACAACTTGGCAGTTACCGGAAGTTCTGTTGCCGCAATCGCGTCCACTGGTGGACCCGATACCTACGGTTATCAGTATATCACTTCCGCGAATGTGAATGGTCCGGTCTATAATTGGATAACGCCATCCGGCGGTGCGACTGATCGTTCAGCCGCTCTGTATGGTGATGATTCTTCGTTCGGTCCATTTACCTTTGAAGGTGGATTCTCCTTCCCGTTCTATGGCACAAGCTACACGCAATTCTATTTCTCCGATAACGGACACTTGGGCTTTACCAGTGCAACCGCTGGTTACGGTGGTATCCCTGAGACATCTTATGGTCCGACGATTGATTTCTATCCCGGCGATATGTATGTCCGTGCCAATACCGTCATCAAGACGGAAGCGCTGACTTCGCCGTCCCGCTGGGTAATGACCCTTACCAATTATGACCGGTATAGTCCTGCTGGTAATTTCAGCAACATCCAAATCATTCTGTATGCAACCGGTAATATCGTATTGCAATACGGTTCGGTTTATCAGGATGCTTCTTATCCGGCACCGATTGGTATTCAGAACAATATAGCAGCATCGTATCTTGCGCTTCCCGGTCGGCCATGCTCCTTCTTGGCAGTCAAGTTCTATTTACTTGGACAGGCCTCAGTTCCAGCTCCGGCGAATAACGCAACTGGCATCCCGATTAATGCGACATTAAACTGGAATGCGGCGGCGTTTGCTACCGGGTACGATGTCTATTTTGACAGCAACCCGACACCGACCACGTTGGTTTCTTCCAACCAAGCCGGTTTAACCTATAATCCCGGCATATTGTTGGGTAACCATCAATATTACTGGCAGATTGTTTCCCGTAGTGCAACCGATACGAACCCCGGTCCAATCTGGACGTTCACGACCGGTGTCGCTGCCGCGCCAAATGCCCCAACTGCTGGTGCGTTTGTCTCATCGACAACAGCTACGCTTACCGGTTCTTTTACTGATAATGCAACCGATGAAACTGGTTTCCCGGTTACTCGTTCAATTGATGGAATCACCTTTAATGCATTAGTCACTGCTCCGGCACATCCGGGTACAGGAACGGTTACGTTGACTGATATCACCTTGACCGCGAATACGCATTACTGGTATGAAGTCTATGCAACCGGACCCGGTGGCACTTCAATCGGTGCGGCTACAATGAATGGTTGGACTGCGGCAAATATCCCGGGTGCACCGACTTCTGTTCTCAACGGTGCATCAGGTGCTGTGATTGCTTTGGCGGCATCGACCGATCCGGCAATCACCACATTTGCTATTCATGAAACGTCGTCAAACCAATTCGTACAAGCAAATGGCCATCTTGGCGCATCTGCTGTTTGGCAGACTGCGACGCAATGGGGTACGATCACCACGATTCTGGGTCTTGCTCCAAGCACTACTTATCGGTTCGAAGTCAAAGCAAGTAACGGTGCGGGTGCCGAAACCGCTTATTCGACACCTCCGTTAAATGTCACGACCAATGCTGCATATATGTTGCCGTTTAATCAGGATTTCAGCAGTGCGACATTCCCGCCGCTCGACTGGACGATTGACGGTACAAATAGCGTAACTTGGACGTATAGCCCGAACGGTAATGGTGGTGCAAACGGCTCTGCCAACTACATGTTCTATAACTACCTTCCAAGCAATACTGGTTATATGACGTTGTGGACTCCGCCGATCAATACCAGCGGCTTAACCGCCGGTTCGGTATTCTATGATCGTTGGTATTACAACATTACACCGTCGCAAATTGACACCTTGTACGTCGTTTACTCACTCGATGGTGGGGTGACATCTACGATTATTCCGGGTGCGACGCGATGGTCGAACGGTACTGGAACCAATCAACTTTGGACATCAAGTACTTCGACATATTACTATTACAATTTCCCGGCGGAAATTGATGGTTATATGAATACCGAAGTCGTTCTGCCGCCGGAAGCGTTGAATGTATCGAACATCAGATTTGGATTCATGGTACCCAATCACATGTACTATGGTTCGAAACTGACAATCGACAATGTTTCTGTCCAGAATACTGCAGGACCGCGAATTGGATTTGTTCCGACTAACCTCACTTTAAACACAATGGCAGGCACACCAGTATCTACCACTGCGTATGTGAAGAATATCGGAACCGCGCCGTTAAATATTACCAGTATTACTGCAACAACAGTCGTCCCGTCTCCGTCAAACATGACGATTGCTGCCGGTGACTCCGCGTTGTTGACGGTAACTTGGTCGCCGGCGTTAGCCGGGCCATTAGCGGATAACATTGTGTTTACCTCCAATGCACTGAATGGTCCGACGAATAACATTCCGGTAACAGGTACTGCTACTGGAATCCATACACTGCCATATTCTGAAGGTTTCACTTCTTCTACACCATGGCCGCCAACTGAGTGGTCCATTGCTACTACCGGTACAACCTATCAGTGGCAATGGGTTTCACCACAGTGGGCGATGATTTACGATTATCTTGCACCAGATGGTCAAGTAGATCATCTCGTTTCGCCTATTTTCACTACAGTCGGAGTAGCTGCCGCTGAAGTTGATTTCAATTGGTCTTATGTTCCGTACTATTCGTGCACCGATGAGTTGCAGATGGCATACACCACTGACGGTGGTACTACTTACAACCTTATGTGGCATGCATGGGGCAACGGCACCGGCGCGAATGACCTCGCGGCGGGAACCGGTGGTTCGTATACAACACCGGCGACCTCAAATTTCGGTGCAGTTACTATACCGTTACCAGCTGGTGCACTTGGCCAGCCGAATATACGGTTTGCGTTCATCGCCATCAGCAATTACGGTGCGGATA
>CAZPUW010000193.1:0-5868 GCA_964589795.1 uncultured bacterium | reverse complement strand
TTCGCAAAACCGGACGTTCCGTTTGGATCGGGACGGTTTGTCGCTATTACGCAAAGTAGTCGGCGATAAACGTGTAAAACTAATTCTGAACGTTCATCAGAACGGTAACTAAATAGATATAACCGAATGAAAGTTGTTTTGCAGCGGGTGAATAGTGCTTCGGTAACGGTGAATGGTCAAACTATCGCTGCTATTCGTCGCGGCGTGCTTTGTTATGTTTCTTACGCGGCAACAGATACCGAACAAACTTTTACATGGATGGCAGCGAAGATTGCGAATTTGAGAATTTTTCCGGAATTGGACGGCAAGGATCGATTCGACCAATCACTGCGTGAAATCAATGGCGAAGTGTTGATTGTGTCAAATTTTACATTGCATGCCGATTGCCGGAAGGGACGCCGTCCCGATTTTATCGATGCTGCACCTCCACAGGTTGCTTCCGGGTTTCATACGAAGTTTCTCGAAATTCTAAGAAAGTGTGAAGTATCGGTCTATGACGGTCAATTTGGCGCGCACATGCGGGTTCTATCAGAGAATGACGGGCCGGTTACGTTCATTTTGGAAAAAGAGTGACGACTTCATTACCATTCAACTATGATTATTGCGTACCTTTTAGTAATGGTATGACAAAGAGTGGGAGAGAGGAGTTAACGTGGAAGCGGTAGAAGTGGTTGGCATTTCTATTTTTCCACCATTTCAGGGGTACGGAATCATTTTGCGCGAGCAACGCGACGGAGGCCGGTGGTTTCCGATTTTTATCGGCCCTGCTGAAGCTCAAACGATTTCGATGTTACTCCGAATGGTGAAACATGAACGTCCGCTGACTTTTGATATGTTTCAATCGGTATTGGAAGCGTCAAACATTCATGTTGAAAAAGTCAGTGTTACGGAACTGAAGAATAATACTTTCTTCGCCGAAATTTCGCTTCGCCGCGACAACGACGTGAAAGTTATCGATGCGCGTCCGTCGGATGGCATCGCCCTCGCTTTGCGCACCGGCGCACCGATTTTTGTTTCGGAACGGATATTGGATGAAACCGGATTTACCGGTGAAGTCGGAGAACAACCGGTTCCTTCCACCGAGACTTCAATAAGCTCGCCGGAACAGGAACTATCACAATTACAGCAACAACTCGAAGAGTTAGTGTCGCAAGAACGTTATGAGGAAGCGGCAAAAATGCGAGATCGTATCCGCGAATTATTAAAAAACGTTAGCGAACCACATCAGGAGTAACGAATGGAATCCGATACCGCATTTTTTTTCACTCTCGTTTACCAATACAATGAATTGGCGATGATACACCTCGGTAAACTTGCCGGCCCGGAAGGCAAGCCGTTACCGATGAATTTAGAAGCAGCACGTTACACGGTAGATTTTCTCGAAATGATCGACCGCAAGACAAAAGGCAATCTAACTGATGATGAAGACAGAATGTTGAAGCAAACTTTGATCAATTTGCGATTGAATTACGTTGAAGAATTGAAAAAGCAGAGTGCAGCTAAACCGGAAGAATCGGCAAAAGAGTAACTATTCGTTAAACCATTCTCATAGATATCGCAGATTCGGTTTCGAATCTGCGTTATCTTTTAGGTACCATGCGACGTATTGTAGCATATTTACAACTTGTACGTATCGTTAATGTTTTTTTTACGGCAATCGCTGTTGTTGCCGGCGGATGGATTGCCACCCCGGGACGGTTTTCCCCCTACCTCTGGTTGGGTGCGATTAGTGCCGCTTTAATCGCCGCCGGTGCGAATGCTTATAATGATGTTGTGGACGTCGACTCGGATAAGATTAATCATCCTAACCGTCCGCTCGTAACTGAAAAGCTCACTCCGAAACAAGCGATTTGGTTGGGTAGTTATCTGACCCTTACGGGATGGATAATTGGTTGCTTCTTGCCGCGTTGGTTATTCGCTATTCCCGTTTTAGTTGCACTGCTGTTACTTGCGTACAATCGGGAATTAAAACGTAAACCGTGGTTTGGCAATATTGTGGTTTCTTTTTGCGGTGCGTTAGCACCGGTATTCGGTGCATGGATTGCCGGAGATGTAAGGTTAGGCGCAGCCCCCGGCTTTCTTGCGCTATGTGGTTTTATGTTGCGCGAGTTAGTGAAAGATGCCGAAGATATACCCGGCGACCGAATAGTGGGTTATCGTACTGCTCCTATCGCAGATTCGTTTCTTGTTTTTAAGATTCGCTTTTGGTTCGTATCGCTGTTGTTGGCCGCCGGCGTATTGCAGGTGGAAAATGACCGTGATTTTCACGGATTATACTTTCTTTTACTTGCGGCGGTGGTGTTGACGTTTCTGGTAACAATCATAAGTTTGACCTTTCAATGGAAAGCGAGCGATACTGTCCGCAGCCGTCATATTTCATTACTTTGCAAAGGTATGCTCGCTTCGGGATTGATAATGTTGGTAGTGGGGAGGAGTAATGTCTGAACCACACGTTATCCTTGCCAGTGGTTCGCCTCGGCGTTCGGAAATATTGACTCGCATTGGCGTACCGCATACTATACAGATTCCGAATGTCGATGAATCCACGATTGAGAACGAAACGATTCAAGAATATGTCATTCGGGTCGCGCTTGAAAAGTATCGTGAAGTGGAACGGCAAACACTGCCGGGTAACTGGTTGATTGCCGCCGACACCATGGTCGAATTGGATGGTGAGTGGTTGGGGAAGCCCGCGGATGCAAACGGTGCTATCCGAATGCTGAGAAAAATGTCGGGGCGAAAACATACGGTTTGGACGGGTGTCGTAATCGGTGAGACCGGTTCGGATAAAATGAAAACCTTATGTGAACGCAGCGATGTGGATTTCATGCCACTCTCAGAGTCAGAGATAAACAAATATGTCTCCGGTGGAGAACCACTTGATAAAGCTGGTGCGTATGGTGTGCAAGGTGAAGGCGCACGTTACGTTCGGCAGATTAATGGTTGTTTTTTTAACGTGATGGGATTACCCGTCGCGGCTGTATATAAAGGGTTACGGGAACTTGGATGGTCCGACTGAACCGAAACGGCAATTAAGCCTGTTTTCCGAGGAACGAGCGCAAACTACCCCTACGAAGCCGAGAGTCACGGCTCCGAAAAAAGATTTACGTTCGCGCAAATCCGCGAAAATCTCATTCCATTTAGCTGACCTCCCGGAAGAAAAGCGGCATATCCCTTCAGACCTCAAGACATTGCGCGAATTGCGTAATTGGTCGCTTGAAGATGTAAATCAATTGACCAAGATACCGGTGAAGCATCTCGTAGCACTGGAAGCGGGTAACCGGACATTTCTACCGGCGATTAACGTACGGGCTTTCCTACGGACGTTGGCGAAAGAGTATGAAGTACCGTGGGAGTCACTGCTCCCGCCGGAAGGGGAAAACCAGCTCCAACTCGATATCAAGAGCTTAGATGAAGTAGTGAATGACGAATCCGATACTGCCGAGCAACATTGGGCGGCCCCAATGATAGACTCGTATTTACATTTGAGGAAGTGGTTTCGGAATTTGGGAAAGAAACGCGATAAGTTTAGTTAATCGGGGGCATTTTGTTAGCCAAACGTAGAAAAACACGAGAAGTAACAATTGGATCGGTCACCATCGGCGGTGACCATCGTATTGCCGTACAATCGATGTGTATGACCCATACACCGGATGTCAAAGCTACTGTGGAGCAAATCTACCGGCTCGAAGAAGCGCGTTGCGACATCGTGCGGGTTACCGTCCCCGACAAAGAATCCGTAGCGGCTTTGCCGGAAATAAAAAAACAGATTTCGATTCCGTTGGTAGCAGACATTCACTTTAACTACCGGATGGCATTGGATGCGATGGAAACCGGTGCAATCGACAAAATCCGCATTAACCCCGGCAATATTGGTGATAGCGAACGTTTTCGTGAAGTTATCCGCGAAGCCAAAGCGCGCAACATACCGCTTCGGATTGGCGTCAATAGCGGCTCACTGGAAGAAGATTTAATTGAGAAATATGACGGTGTAACCCCGGAAGGGCTTATTGAATCGGCGATGCGGCAGGTCGAAATCCTCGGAGAGGAAGATTATCACAATGCCGTATTTTCTTTGAAAGCGACTGACGTACCGTTCATGATTGAGAGTTACCGCGGATTCTCGGAAAAGTGCGACTATCCGGTTCACCTTGGGGTCACCGAAGCCGGCCCGGTAGGAACCGGTACGATTAAATCCTCCATCGGTATCGGAACGTTACTTGCTATGGGCATCGGCGATACTATCCGGGTCAGTTTAACTGCTGATGTAGTCGAAGAAGTAAAAACCGGATTTTCCATACTCCGCGCGCTCGACCTCTACAATGATGGTGTGAATATCATTGCCTGTCCTACTTGTGGACGTATTCAGGTTGATTTGGTCAAATTGGTTGCTGAAGTCGAACAACGGGTCGCGCACATCCGAAAATCGGTAAATGTCGCACTCATGGGTTGTGCGGTAAATGGGCCGGGTGAATCGCGCGAAGCTGACATCGGCGTGGCCTGCGGGAAGGGATCCGGGCTGCTATTTCGGAATGGTGTCGTAATTAGAAAAATTAAAGAAGAAGATATCGTCGACGTGTTAGTCGCGGAAATCGAAGCATGGGAGCCGAATCAAATCGCTGAAAAAAGCGCAGCCAAGCCAATTATGTTGATGACGAATACGTAATTTCTTTTAATAAATGCGTATACTTGTGGATTTAAGTTCTTTAATTTTATATCATAAGTGTGATGGTTGTTGTACATTCCGTTAGGGGGGCAAGAATTCGTTTGCCTTGAAAAAAATCGTAGAATGCCAGGTTTGTGAAGTTCTTGGAATCATCCGTTCGTTCCACAAACCGGATCCGGCAGCATGCAGCGCTGCTAACAGGAGGAAAATACATGCGTGTAGTAACGGTGCGGTTTGGTATTCTCATCTCATTTATTCTTCTTGCATCCATCTCGTTCGCTCACTGGGAGGGACTGGATGAGGGCTTCACAGTTGAATATTCAGGCGTGGACAGTATTCGATTAGCATGGAATAGCGCGAATGTCGATACCCCGTTCGTTCGGTACATGCAGACCGAAACGCCCGTTACCAATCGCCAGTATGCCGCTTGTTATGTAGCGGTTCCCCGCGGTAAATATCCGTTTCTGACAGGTCACACCGGATTTAACGACACTACAATTACTTTAGCAACACCGGTTTGTATGCGCGATCTATGGATGGCACCGGTCAATTTGAAATTGTTGAATCCTTCTCACGCAGCGGGTAACGTTACCAGTGGCACGTTGACCATCTCCTTCCGGGATAGTTCGATTGCTCCCACTGTTTTATCTCGTGGCGTTTCCACTGTATTTCTACCGCTCTATCATTCGCTCGTTCCCAATTTCGAAGACGTCACTTCAACGGCGACTACTCATCTGCCGCCTTGCGTCATTGTAGTATTAGGGGATACCGCGTTTGCCACACCGATGACAAATTGGGTGAATTGGCGAAAATCGCTCGGTTGGAAAGTCGTTGTTGCGGATGAAACCACTTTAGGCAGCATCTCCGTAAGCGCGATAAAAACTTATATCCAAAATGCATACAATTCTTGGACGATACCACCGGATGCCGTGTATCTGATTGGTAATCATAATTCGATACCTGACCAATATGTATACACCGAAGATCCCGGTACAATGTGGTCGTCAGGAAGTTCTGGACAGCCATATCCGGGAAATTATCTCGATGAGAATTACTACACTCGTATGGAAGGGCCGATTTGGCATAATTTACCCGACCCGATGCCCGATATTTTGATTGGCAGAATGTCGGTGGGCAACGTTCAACAGTGCAACGTGCAGGTAATTAAGACGATTAATTACGAAGGTGTATCCGACACACTG
>CAZPUW010000192.1:0-5873 GCA_964589795.1 uncultured bacterium | reverse complement strand
TCGAGAGGGTGTAAAGGTTTGCCGTGCCGGTAAAGTTTGCGTCGTTTGGGCTTTGAATCGCAAAAATCGTGTTCGTGCTGGCCTGATACGCCAGGTCGGCGATACTGACGGGTGTTCCGCCCATGTTGATCAACGCGCTGGATATCTCGGCCCCGGTAGCAGGGTTGACCTGAATGAGAGTGCTGGTAGTGACTGGAGGCAGGACTCCATTTATCGGCGGATTTCCTCCGCCGATCTGGGTAGATCCCCAGAGCTTTCCGCTTGAATCGAATACCATCTGTCCGTCATCTGTCAGTTGTTGTAAAAACAGCGTCGGTGTTTCCGTCGCGCGCGATTCCTGCCAAAGATACCAGTAGTTATTTCCGGATTTTACGGTTTGGAATATATACTGGGTGTAGGTCGTTGGAGAGACCCGCTTACCTACTGGTCCCCACAAGAAATTTCCACTACTGTCTATTTTCTGACTGCAAAGTTGATAGTCACCTTGAATGCCATAAAAACTTTCGCACCAAGTAGCGATAACGGAACCATTTGAACCGGGCATAAGATTGAGGAGCGTTCTAGTCCCTCTTGACCCGTTTGTCATTGAGGTGTCGTAACCAAAAGAAATAGAGTGTGTCCAGCGGGCCGTTCCATCGGCATTCATTCGTGATAACTGAACCCGGTAATTCCAGTTGTCTTCCGCAAGGGAGAGAATGTAACCGAGATAAACAACACCATTCGACACCACCACATTTGAGTATTGTTGATCGTTGGCATTCACGACGGGCGAAGGATCGGGAAAGTCGCGCTGTCCATTCGAATTAATATGTTGCAATCTTAATTCCGAGTAATAAAAGGGAGCAGCGCCGGTGCTTGTATAGATGAAATACACGCCACCGTTTCCATCAAGGTATCCTTTTACGGACGTAAAATCATAGTTTGGAGACCCGACTTCTAAACCGTATGCACCCCACAACCGGTTTCCGGTGTAGGAAATTTTTTGGGCGCGTAACGTTAGAGCGGTTTCAGTTTGGCTTTGGTAAATAACGATTGAAGCAGAATCGGGGGTTTCGACAGCCAACAGGGTGTTATAATAATACGTTCCCCCTTGATCGAGAAAATAAGAGGAATCAATAGTGATTGGCGTACCGTTTGGTGTGCTGGAAACTTGCGTACCGGTGCCGACATCGTATTGGCTGAAATAAATACGGTTGCCGTACTGCGATCTTCTTGGATCCACCCAGAAGTCGATTACGCGGGTGCTCCCTTGTTTAATAAGCGTATGGTTGACAACGTCACCACTTAGATCATCGACGGTTTTAGCAGAGCTATATTCAAATGGATAGACACCTTGCCCGCTCATCGAAAAAACTCTACGGTATATCGGCATGCTGCCAATACGGGCGTCCGCCCACAAAAATAAAATCCGACCATAATTTACGACGCCGACGGGTAACGTCTGGCCGTTTGTATAAGCGGCAACGGCAATACCGTTTAACGCCCATTCCGGTATTCCGATGTAGTCGATATGTTGAGCATAAATATCCTGTTTCGGTGCATACTCGTCGCGCTCATCTTCCCAAGACAATACACATCCGTTTGTTCCATCTGAACCGAGATACGCATTGGCTTGCCGGTTTTGTGCGATACACACCGGTACACCGTCTGCGTCCCAAACCCGAACCATCAAAGAGTTGCCGGTGATTTTCTGAACATAAATATCGGAATTGTTACTATTCGTCGGGTCTGTACGAAAATCCTCCCAACTCACAATACAAGTATCCATACCAGCAGAGATAATGTTCGGATTGGTTTGTTCGTTTGCCCATGTACCGATGGCGGCACCATTATCCGGCAGCCACATCGTGTGTCCGGTGGTATCGAAACGTTGCATGAAAATGTCGATATATCCGCCTTCCCAAACGACAAATCCGCCGCCCCTTCCATCCGCTACACACTGTAGTTTACGTACCATGTAATCGTATTGGTTTATGAGTAAACGATTCCCCAATGAATCCCATCGGGTGGTACCATCACTTCTGAGTTGTTGAAGACAAATTGAAACTGAGTCAAATCGATTTAATGTGGTCGCCAACCATGCCCCACCGCGATTATCCGATATCACACCGAAATCGGATTCCACATAAGCATTGTTTGACGGCAGTAAAAGCGGAGTTCCATTCGTTCGAAAACCATTGGCGATAGTGCCGTTACTGGTAACACGCGTTCCGTAAAACGAACTTTCACTTCTCCGGTCAAACCAAACGAGATAACATCCCGATGCACCATCGGAAATCATTTTGGGTGGGTTGTAACTTACTGTGGTTGTTGTTACGAGCACGGCATGCGTCGAATCGGTCGCTCCACTGACATTCCAAAGGCGGTTTCCGTTCATGTCGAGTTTTTGTACCATCAGGGAACCTAAGACACTTCCCGAGTCAATAGTAAAACTCACCCACGAAACAATGACACCGCCATCCGATGTCCCCACAACCATAGGTACATCCTTAAAACTATAAGCCGCATTCACCGTGCGTTTCCACAACGTATCCCCGGCAATATCGATGCGTCCGCAATAGACTGTGCGGTTTGAGTTGGTTGCTCCCGTCCATGCAAAAAACCAATCGTTGTTTGCGCCGGTGGTAATTGCCCGCTGCCAGCTAATCGATGTCGCGACGCGAACGGGTACGCCGGACGAATCCATGCTCGAAGCCGGTGGATTGCTGAATGTGGGGCTATGCCATCGGTTTTGGATAAATTGCGCGAACGCGGATGAAGCAACGAAAAGAATGAAAAGAGTGAAGAGGGTAAAGATGGCGAAACGATACTTTGACATGATTCCTCCTTGACTATCGAAGTTTGCGTTTGTATCAAAGTTTGTCAAAAGAGAAACACCGGATGAGAAATAGAAGGTATCCGAACAGTGTTCTTGGTTAGAGTATAGCTATTGTATTGTGATTTGTCAATCAAATTGCATAGATTTTAATAAATAATTTAAGTTGGTGGTTGAACGCACATTTATAAAGAAAAAGGCGGGAGTTTCGTCCCGCCTTTCGTTGTTTCATCACCAAGTTTGTTCAATGGTATATGGTGTTATCTTATATGCATAAATAAACTTCGATCTCCAGTCTCCACCACCCGGACCCCCTTGGCAACCCATATCAAGAAAATAATCTTCTACAGTTCTTGCGTCGGAATCGGTTGGAAGCTCATCATAAATCCAAACACCACGTCTGGATACGCTGTGACGGAAGAACAATCTATTATCTATATCATTTGTTATGCCGACGTGCCAATCCTCGTAATCATAACCACTCTGTTCTATGTAATTCTCGATTTTCTCAATTGCTTCCTGTGTGTATGTAGTATAAAAATACATTTTCCTCTATCCTTACATAGTCAAATTTGTGTTAAAAATACAACTGTCGATTTGTAACGTCAAGCGAAAAATATGAATTATAAACTTTCTTTGTATATTGCTTTCTATGAAGAAAACCACCACCATCCTAACCGACTTACCGGAAACGAAACACTATTCTCTTTCCGATTTATCCGACCGCGTTATCGCCGGCGATACCCTCAACGTCTTGCCGAAACTGCCGGATGAGTGCGCCGATTGCGTATTTGTAGATCCGCCGTATTTTCTCCAATTACCGAAAAAGAAACTCATCCGCTGGTCGGGTAGCGATGTCGATGCAGTCGATGACCACTGGGATGCTTTTGCCGACTTTGCAGAATATGATTTGTTTACGGAAAAGTATTTGCGTGAAGTGCAACGCATCATGAAACCGAGTGCGACGATTTGGGTTATCGGTACCTACCACAACATCCACCGCGTCGGTCGTATCATGCAGGACCTCGGCTTTTGGATGCTCAACGACGTGATATGGTACAAATCGAATCCGATGCCGAATTTTCTCGGCGTGCGATTCACCAATGCGACGGAAACGTTGTTGTGGGCGCTGAAAGACAAGAAGGCGAAGAAGTACACTTTCCACAAAGACAAAGCGAAAGAATTCAACGAAGGGAAATTGGGAATCAATGTGTGGAAAATTCCGCTCTGCAGTGGCAACGAGCGATTGCGCACCGAGAATGGCGATAAAGTCCACTCGACGCAAAAACCGCAGGAACTTTTACGCCGGGTGATTCTCTCTTCGACCAATCCCGGCGATTTGATTCTTGACCCGATGGCGGGAACCGGTACAACCGGAATCGTCGCAAAAGAAAACGACCGGCACTACCTGTTGATAGAACGTAATCCCGACTATTTGAAGGCGATAGCAGAGCGATTGCAACAAAAGTAAGTGTAGATTTCGATTAAATACTATTTTCAAATTACTTCTCGATATCCCCGAACTTTCAATTTTCTTGCCGTTGACAAACCCTAAGTAAACGCATATATTAACCGCTTATTGCTAATGCGTCGCAGTTGCAATAAGCGAATCTTACTCTATTTGTTTAATTTACTAAAGGAATTTTAATGTTTATCGCCATGAACCGCATTACCCCCCTACCGGAATATGTCGAACGCTTTGAGGAATTATTCCGTACCCGTGCCCGCCAAGTTGATTCCATGACCGGATTTAAGGAAGCGAAAATTTTACGTCCGTTGGAACCCAACCAACCCTTTATCGTGATGACCTATTGGGATAAACGTGCCGATTTCGAAGAATGGTTGAAAACCGGTGAGTTCATGCGCGGCCATGCGCGTGGTTTCGAGGATATGCACAAAGCACGGGAAGAGGGCAAGCCACTCCCGATGCAAAGCAATATGGAATTGTATGAAGTCTTCGCCGACTAACGAACCCGAAGACAAAATCTTTAAAACAGTCGAACCCGAAGACAAGATTCCTAAAGGTAAAGCTCGGAAAAAAGTTTACCGGATACTTGGTGCCGGGACAGTAGCGTTTTTTGTGATAAAAGGGGTGATTGTCACTATCCTGCTGTTTAGCAGTGGGGTTTTTCTGCGCGGTTGTTGGTGACCGTAGTGGTGTGCGGGCGGGGACGCCCGCACAAACCAACCGAACAAGAGTGTTATTTCTACGAAAATAATTAAGACAAAATACAACTCAACAGAATCGAAGCGGTGATTGCATCAGGATGATCGGCGCGCGATGGCAGTGCAATCGGAATACTACCACCCACCACCGTCGAGGCGGATGCCGCACCGGCAAGTGTAATCAGCGCTTTGTAGAGACCATTCCCCACTTCAAGGTTCGGTGCAATCAACACATTCGCAAATCCCGCGACCGGGCTTTTCACTTTCTTCTTTATCGCCGCTTCTTCCGATAACGCTAAATCCAGCGCGAGCGGCCCTTCCAACAGTGCATTTCCGAATTGTCCCCGTTCCCCCATTTTCGCAAGGATAGCATCGTGCATCCCGACGGTGATATCCGGCGACACCGTTTCGACTGCGGCAAGCAGCGCGACTTTCGGCGGATTGAAGTCAAGTTTCCGCGCGATTTTCAATACATTCTCAATGATGCGCACTTTTTGTTCGAGCGTCGGTTGCAATGAGAATCCGGCATCCGTAAGCAACAACATTCGTCCGTTTAATTTCGGTGGAACGACCATTGCAACCTGCGAGACCCAACCAATCCGAAACGATGGTAGCTTCAGCAACCGGTGAAACAGCGTATGCACACCGCCATCACCGCGAAGCAACAAGTCGATTTTATTTCCTTCGAGTGCCGTCACCAACGCATCAATCGAATCATCCGCAGTAATCGAAGTACACTCTTTCAGTCCGGAAAAATGGCAGAACAACTCTTGCTCTTTCGTCGAGCCAAGCAAAACCGGTTCAATCCAACCGGCATCCACAGCGGTTTTCACTGCATGCGGTGCATCGGGAAGAGCGGGTAATAATATTCCGAGCCGTCGCTTTTTATTTT
>CAZPUW010000191.1:0-5889 GCA_964589795.1 uncultured bacterium | reverse complement strand
GGAAACCCTTGCTCTCCGTGCTTTAACGACTACCCAGCGTATCGACGGATATTACAGTATTGCAACTGCGAATGCGATGTCCGACATTGGCGAAATATTCCGGGCCGAAGGGCGGTATCGGCAAGCCGAGCCGCTTTTACAACAAGCAATTGTTATCGCCAAAAAAGTGCTCGGTGCTTCGCATGCCGCGCATACAAAACTTCTCCGAAACTTAGCTGAACTTCGCAGTTCCGAGGGAAAAACGGAACTTGCCGCTCAGATTTTCGAGAGCGCATTGCAGTCATCGAAATTATTTTTCGGCGCTGAACATCCACTTACTGCCGCGATAATGGCGAGTTTAGCCAAGACGTATGATGAGCTGGGCAAGACTGAACTTTCCGAGCCCCTATATTCGCTCGCGCTAAACATCCTGCAAAATGAATATGGTACCGACCATCCCAATGCGGCTAAAGTACTGGACAATCTCGGTTCGCTGTACATAAAACAAGGGAAAATGGTTGAAGCCGAAAGTTTGTTTCAATCGGCGTTAAAGATTCGCGAAAAAGTATTTGGCATGAATCATCCCGATACCGCAACTTCGTTTGAAAACTTGGGAATCTTGTGCTTGTCGCAAAAAAAATTCGATGCCGCTGAATCGAATTTTGAAAAAGCGCTCGCCATCCGCGAAAATTGTTTGAATCCGAATCACCCGTTAATCGCATTTCTCCTGAACCGCATGGCGCGCATGTATCTCGATGTCGGTAATATGGATCAGGCAGAATCGATTTACTTGAATTGTATCTCGATTATTGAAGACTCCGGCCTGTCCCATCCCAATACAACCGAAATTTATGCCGGCTATGCAACACTATTATCGAAAACCGGACGGCTTCAGGAAGCACAGAAGTGGATAGAAAAAACGAAAGTGTAAACCCAATTTCAGCTCAAAAAAAGGGTGTGACTTCTTTAGTCACACCCTTTTTACTTATAAATGAAATTATTTCAGAATGGTGATGCGTTGGTGTAACGCCGTATTTCCGGCTTTTCCTTGAATGAAGTAAGAACCGCTCGCCAATCCGTTGGATGGCAACGAGAAAAACACTGAGGTTTGCGAACGCGCAAATTTGCGTGGAAACTGTTTTACCACTCTACCAGTAACGTCATACACCGTCAAATCCAACGGCGTATTTTGCGGAACTCCGAACCGTATTGTCGCCACTCCATTGAATGGATTGGGAAATATCGACATCGTGTAACCTTCCGGTAGCCCTTTTGGATCCCGTGCTGAATATGTTACCCCTAATCGCCCGACAAACGACCCACCCCTCGGAATTTGCGGTATGTGCCAACTCGCGCCACCGTTTTCGAGCACTACATTATTAGGATAAGTAGATGGGACAATGGAAGCGATAAAACTCGCATTAGAAATGTTGGGATATTCAATAACCAAATCCACTGCGGCGGTGTCGGTATTCGTCACCTGAATGGAATCGTATGTCATGCCTGGTGCCAGTTGACGATGTAAAATCATCGAACTCGCGTTCCGCATCATCGTTAATCGAGGATGGGTCAAATACCATTGATTATCCGTAAACACGCTGTCAAACGTTGCACAAGCGCGGATAATATTTGTGTCCACCCGTTGACCGGTAAATTCGATATCATAACATCGTCGCATGCTGTCGGTGGCAACATTCTGAAACGTGGGATGCCGGAAGGTTCTCCCGTGTGCCAACAACCAATGCATTGTTGTATCTGCATTCAGATTTGGAAATCCGTGCTGTACGCCCGGTTCGGTCGCCAGCGTTTCCGCAAACATATACCGTCCGTATAACGCGATTAAATCCGTTGCCGCGGTGTCGTGATGTTCCTGAATTCCCGCCGCTAAATAGGTCGGAAGCCACGATAGATTGTAATGCCGCGAATTTGTTGTATCCCAAAAAACTACCGCGGAATTAAATTTGTAATTCCAATTCATATTTTCTGGGCCGGAGACTGTATCAGCAGGGCCAAATTCGATATGCATCGACGTATTCATCAAATAATGGTCGTACATGATTTGTTCGCGCGCTCTCCGCAACAAATCGATGATACCGCTTCCGCTCGCAGTGCCTGCCAACATATAACCATTCGGATCGAGATGGTAGTGGTGGTATTGCATACCTGCTGCAGCACCCATACTACCACCGATAAAATAGATGCTGTCGGGATTGAATGGAGTATTTATTGCCACAGTGTCCAAAACGTGATCCATTATCCGGAATACTCGTTCCGAAAACCAATGGGTGTAACCTGCTCCGTCGGCACGACCCGGTTCGCCATTAATTGCAAGGCACATCCAGCCCCAAGACAACGCGGTATCGTCCATTGCGTAATTGAAAAAGTCTTCGTACGTCGCGCCTAAAGAATGGCCGCCAATAACAAGCGGAGGAGGAACACGAGGATCGTAATTGTTGGGCAAAACAAGCTTGTATCTCTCATAGCTGGCAGACAAATAGTTCCCCGGATTGGGATTCGTTTGGTTAATTCCAACGGAATCAATTATGACAAGTTGGGCGTGAACAAAAACCGGCAGGGAAATGAGTAGTAATAATAACGTCGGGCGCACGAAGCTTGTCCGCATAACGCCTCCTTTGTTGTTGTAAACGTAAGCTACAAAACGGGAAGTTTGTTAGGAAGTATTTCGGAGTGAATCGAAACTTTTTGAAGGTAACTTTGAAATGTGTATTGGTATCTTTAAACATTTCGAATAACAAGACATAAAAAACCCTTTACTGCTCTCAGAGTAAAGGGTTTCACAATGGTTATATACTCATTTTGCCGAAAATGACCAATCAAGATCCAAACCCGCCATCGCTTTGCGCTGAGCTTCGCCCGCAGTTTCACCGATTGCTTCACGTTCTTCACCGTTATTCAATCGGATTACGGCGCGATATTGTCCACCAAATCGCTCAGTATGCATTTCCAGCAACTGTAACGATTGTTCTGTTGGTTCTTTTAATTTTCGGGTTTGCTTCTTCATGCTTTTCCTTTCAAAGCTCCCATGTCTATTACCGTATACAATATACGTACGGTCTCACATCTTAGATGTGATGCTTGCAACATCCGGGGAAAAGTTCTATACTTTAACTACTTACTTGTAGCGGTTAGAATGAATACGAATTTATACACCCTTGTGCATCGTATTTTATAACTTAGCCATACTTTTATATAATATGCAATAGGGTGAATAGAACAGGATAACATGACAACGAATGACAACCTCAATCATGATGCTTCCGATTCCATGGAGAAATGGGTATCTGAATTTCCCGCTCAATTAAAGCAATCGCTTGCTTTTCCATTGCTTGGGAATAAACCCCTTAAAAGCCATACAAACGCGCTTATTTGTGGAATGGGTGGTTCCGCAATTGGTGCCGATTTATTGTTGGATGGATTGGGTGGCAGAATCACGATTCCATTTGTTGTGAATCGTGGACCCTTGATACCCAGTTGGGTAAATGAGCATACACTGGTAGTAGTATCGTCATATTCTGGTGATACTTACGAAACAGTCACTGCTTGTGAAGTAGCGATTGCACGCAAAGCAACAGTACTGGTTCTGACATCCGGTGGAAAATTAGCCAAAATCGCTGAGCCGTTAAACTTATTCCGGATGCTGGTTCCCGGCGGTTATCCGCCTCGCGCCGCGCTTGGATATATGTACTGCGGACTCTGGCGGTTGTTGTTTGAAGCGGGAGTCGCTCCCAATCCCGAACACGAAATAAATGAAGCGATTGTTTTACTTTGTAATAGTGAAACTGTGCTGACTTCGAATAATGATGACAAATCGTTGGTGAACGGAATTGCACGTCATCTAAACGGAAAAATTGCATGGATATGGGCGCCGCGGCGCTTGGCAAGTGTGGCACGTAGATGGGCAAATCAGTTTTCCGAGAATGCGAAGCTCCCGGCGCATTGGAGTCAGTTACCTGAGGCGTTTCACAATGAAATAATCGGGTTGTGCGATAATCCGAATCCATTTGAAAATATTCAAGTCGTTCTAATGCGTGATCCACTCGAAGAGGGACCGATTGACCGCGCGGAATCGCTGTTGCGTGAGACCGGTCTCAATCCCATTATCGTAAAAAGGTCGGGTGAGGATATCGCATCGTTGTTGTTTTTAGTTACACTCGGCGACCGGATTAGTCTGGAACTCGCCCGTGCGCAGGGAGTTCAACCTACTCCCATCCCAGCCATTAAAAAATTGAAAGCGTAACGATTTCGATTGGTCGATTAGTCGTTTCTGCATACTCCAAAATAGACTGTGTTTGTCTCAAACAAATACCCGACAGATTCAATTTGGTCGTATTGACTTAGGATTTTATTTATGAAGGTGATTATTCCGGTTGCCGGCGTCGGTAGTCGTCTCCGTCCCCATACTTACACTACTGCAAAAGTGCTGATGACAGTCGCCGGCGCACCGATGATTGATTATATCCTCACCGAAGTAGAAACTTTACGACCTGAAAAAGTAATCTTCGTTATCGGACACCTCGGCGATCAGATTGCTGAGTATGTTACCAAACGGTTCCCATTGCTTCCTGTAGAATTTCGCCGTCAGGAAGTCGCTGAAGGATTGGGACATGCGGTTTCAATTGGTCTCGACGAAAATGAAAAAGAAACGCTGATTATTCTTGGCGATACCTTGTTCGAAGCCGATTTAAAAACGGTTGTCGCAGGTAAATTCAGCTCCCTCGGCGCAAAACAAGTTGAGGATGCACGGCGGTTTGGCGTGATTTTACAAAAGGACGGGTTTGTCACCGAATTAATCGAGAAACCCGAAGTGCCCCCTTCCCAACAAGTTATGGTCGGAATCTATTGGATTAAAGAGGGCGAACTACTGCGCAAGCAGTTGGTTGACATGATGGCGAAAAATGAGCGCGTCCGGGGTGAGTTTCAATTGACCACAGCCCTCCAACGTATGATTTCCAGTGGTTGTAAAATGAATACCTTCGATGTGCAGGGCTGGTTCGATTGCGGCACTGTCGAAACTTTGTTGGAAACCAACCGTCACTATTTAATTCAAAAATCTAAATCGGTAGAGTTACCTGTTCATAGCACCGACACGGTAATAAAACCCCCGGTTTCGATTTCACCGACTGCGAAAGTCACTGATTCTATAATCGGCCCTTTCGTCTCAATCGGCCCCGGAGCTACTATTTGCAAATCAGTTATCGAAAATAGTATCGTTGAACGCGACGCAAATGTCACAAATGCGGTTTTGGCTAATTCAGTAATCGGTGCAAATACCTGTGTTAATGGAGTTACCCAACAGTTGAATATTTGCGAACCAGCAAAACCACGGTAATTCGACAATCGCCCGTTTCATCGTATATTTGGTTTCAGAATTTTACTTGTGATTACTCGTATCACAAGTTCATAGCAGTTTTTATTACTACTTGAGTTGGGAGCGGATGGCAGACGCCGATTCCCCGCTATGTAAACATCCAATAAGCCGAATGGCTTGCAGGGAGAATTAGAGTGGCAGAATTTTTATTCAGTTCGGAATCAGTAACAGAAGGACATCCCGATAAAGTAGCGGATCAGATCTCTGATGCAGTGCTTGACACGGTACTCGCCGACGACCCGTTTGGACGTGTCGCTTGCGAAACCTACACGACTACGGGGTTGGTGCTTGTAGGCGGTGAAATCACCACGACGACCTATGTACCCGTTGCCGATTTGGTGCGCAATGTTGTGAAAGATATCGGTTATAACAGCCAGCATTACGGTTTCGACTATGAAACTTGCGCAGTTATGGTGACGTTGGATAAGCAATCACCCGACATCGCAATGGGTGTTGACCGTGCTGGGGCGGGTGATCAGGGTATGATGTATGGCTACGCAACTTCAGATACTAAGGAGTGT
>CAZPUW010000190.1:0-5890 GCA_964589795.1 uncultured bacterium | reverse complement strand
CTTGCTTTAAATTGAAGCGGCTTTCCCACTAAATCCGATGCCCCCCAACTGGGAAACAGGGTGTCGATTCGTTGCCATGTCAATGACGCAATTCTACCCAAAACAAAAGACCCATAGGGCGTAACCACGGAGACTGCAGAATCGGGCAGATCGCCTTGCCCGTCGAGGTCGCTTACTTTTGCATAATAACGGACAGCGTACTGATAATCGGGTTGGACATCGAACAGCGAGCGGACTTCACTTGTTACCGAAACCGAATCAAAATGGGGTATCGCATTTAGCTGTTTACTCCAAGTGCTGGTACTGTCGGATAAAATCTTCATTTGTGTCGAATCTTCGACAAATTGCGGACTGGTCAACCGCACATAATATTGTCCAATGGGAATATTTTCAATGGTGGCAACTCCATTGGTGTCGGTCAACATTTTCCGGTCATCAATCGAAACAGCGGCACCGACAATGGGCGCACCGGTTCGACGCAGGGCAGTTACCTGCAACGTCCCGTAGGGTGAGGGTGCGGGAGGAGGATGATAGCGGTCGCTGCCGGGATCGTTGGCGTTGTCGCGCAACGGATCGCCACAGCCACCCAAAAGTGCGGCAAGGAATATTCCCGCTAAGATTGTGCGTTTTCCAACCATCTTACGAAGATAGCGTCTAACCACCGTTATGACAAGTGGCAAGCGATTTTATACTCAGAGGGACAAACCTTGCGTTTGTAAAACTTTCAACCCGCCGATTGCGCTTAGTTGCGGCTTGTACCAAATAATAAAGATGGCTATGCCATATTATTTCAAATACAACATTCTTGCCACTGAAGTTTCACCGCCCGCCGATAATCTACACCAATACAATCCGCTTGGTAACGTCTCCGCATTCCACGTCACCCGATGAAGACCGGGAGACATCCTACTCTTTGCCAAAGTTTGTACTAACTGACCGGTGATATTAAAAATCTCTACTTTTGTGTCGGCACCTCGCGGTAATGTAAACGAAATCACGGTAGTTGAATTGAACGGGTTCGGGTAATTGGGAAGCAACTGCGCGTGCTGCGGTAATTTAGATGCAAGGTCATGCCCCTTCACACCGATTGCGGGCGCTAACTGCCGGAAGACACCGGCATACGCCATTCCTACGAACGGGCCGTTTAGCGTAACCGCTCTGGTTGGTGGCAACCCTTCGTCGTAATGTGACCACGTGTTAAAATTATTTGTTACGAAGACACCGGAATCAGAAGAAAAGTAAAAGAATCCTTCGACGGTGGGTTGCAGGGCATACGCGGGCTGGGTAAATCCGGTTTGTGTCCACGTATCGCCGCCATTCGTCGAAGAATACACTCCCGTACTGGTCGCGGCTAACAGATAGCCGGGGTTAGGTGTCGTACAAACCTGATAGACCGAACTGCCCGCCATCCCGACCAACGACCAATTCCTGCCATCTTCAAGGCAACGGTAGAGGCCGCTATCGGACTCAACGAAGACTTGCCAACTTTCGGGAATCATGGTGGGGAGAGTAAAAAGCGCATTGACTCGGTTCGGACAAGTCACCATGTCCGTCCAATTTATCCCGTCATTTGTACAACGTTTAATGGCTCTATTTGAAGTGGCGGCATACAGGTTTCCCATCGGCGCAGTGGTGACTGCAGTAACAGCGACACCAATCAAATCAGCGGAGTAAGACCAACCGAAATCGGTAGTACGAAGTAAGCCGTCATTCGCTCCGGCATATAATACACCGTTTTGGTCTATCGCCAACGCTAAAATATTAGTGTTAAGAGGACTGCACCTTTGCCAGATTGAATCGTTTATCGAAGAGTAAAAAATACCACTGGTCGTGCCGACAAAAATATTCGTGTCCTGCATAACAATTGTGAACGGATAGACGCTTGAGATACCGTGCGATTGCGTCCAAGTGGGTATATTCATTGAACTGTAAACTCCATCACCAACCGTTCCGACTAATATTTTCGAACTCAGATGAGTGACTGCATTTACGTGATAATCGGCAAAACCGATATTCAACCAAGCGTTATTCATTGCATTATTACGAAGGAGTCCTTGTGTCGTTGCCGCATAGACATCGGGAGTAATGACATCTATTCCATAACAGAATCCCGTAATAGAGCCAACTTGTGTCCAACTCTGACCCCAGTTGATGGATTTGAAAATTTGACTCCCCCCGACATACACCGTCGTATCGTTCCACTCCGTGTAATCGAATGCAAAGCAATTGAGAAAACTATTTCCGAAAGCGCCGGTTGCTGACCAATTATCACCATTATTGGTGGAAAGATAAACTGCCCCATAACAACAAGAAAACAAGTTGTTATTCGGAGCGACTCCCAATCCATAAAAAATTGCAGACGTTGGTAAACCGGAATTGATTGTTGTCCACGAATCACCATGATTCGTAGAACGGTAGAAACTTGAACTATCACCATCCGCTAATGCAAATACAACATCGTTGCAGTTCACTGCAATTCGCTCTACATCAGTTAGAGTGATTCCATTTGAAATCGGTAGCCAACCCGCACCGGAACTATTCCGAAAAACTCCATGAAATCCGGTTCCGGCATACACTCGAGACCCACTGGTATCAACCGCAAGCGAGATGACTGCTTCACCCAATAAACCGAAAGGAAGCCAAGTTCTGCCACTATCGTTCGAAACGAACACACCGCCATTCCATGTCCCGCAATAAACCGTACCGTTACGTGCTGTAGCAAAACAATTTACATCGCCCCCTTCGGGACCGCCGGTGGGCTCCCATAGCGGTTGCGAAAAGGAGAGAGTAAAAGCAATCAGAACAAAAAGCGGTACAAATATGTGAGACAGTTTCATGATCAACCCCTTCGCGTGTTAGATCATAGTGTGTTGTTGAGGATGATATCTTGAGGTAATGCTGTTTCTTAAACTACAAAAACGATTCGCGTTCGCCAACGATATTCGGCATTTGCCGAAATTTTTATCAGGTAAAGAGTTTATAAATCGCTTCGGCAGCGACCATATCGCCATCAGTGTCGGGGTCAGGTTCGGCGGCGAGGGTACGATGGGCAAACAGCGCCTCGAATGCCGGTTGCCATTCACCACTCGCAAGCATTTCGCTGTTCAACAGTTCACAACGGATGTGCCGTTTCATCCCGGCAACCAACAGCGGGTACTCACGGAAATGGGTACGCTCGGTATAAAGCATCGGTACTTTCGCAGAAATACATTCCGAGACAATTCCGTACCCCGGCTTCGATACCACAAGATTGGATGCCCGCAGTAAATCGGTAAACCCAAGACCTTTGGCGGCTAATTCCGAGTTATCAATTTTCCTGCCATTTCCAATCATCCCATTCAACGGTGCGGTTACGATGAATTCAATATTTTTACTCAACTCCCCTTCCGGCAATTTTACCGTCATCCCAATACCACCGAATGAAACGAGGGCAATCGGTTTCGTTTTGTCGATACCAAGTTTCTTGCGGACATCTTCCGGTTCGACAGTCGCACGGCGACAAATCCACGGTATTTCTTCCCGCACGGGAAATGCGGTCATATCGCCCGCGTAGGGGAGTTGCAACAACAAATCGGTCGTGCTGTACTGCTCGCGTATTTCTTCGACGACCCAACCGTATTCGGGATACTCTTCGACATATTCGCCGTAAATCCAGTCCCACGAAAAATTTCCAATGGCGACAGTCGGTACACCAAGCCAAGCCCCGAGCTCACAACCGAGTGGTGGCAAATCGACTAAAACTAAATCTACTTCAGTTTCTCCGAGTGCCGCTTTCAGTTGGTCGAATACGGCTTCCCGACCCAACACAAATTCGGTGTATCGTTCGAGTGTAAGTTTCGGATTCGCTTCGACGGCATCGGATTGGATGGTACCCAAATCGAGGCGGAGTGGAATAAGCCGGAACGTTTCGGTACGGAACGTATCGCGCAAAAACCATTCGGCGACGGGTGCGACGACGGTGAATACAAAGTTCGGGTCAAGGTCGAGCAATCGCTTGGCAACCTGCAAAACGCGGACAGCATGGCCGAAGCCGTGCCCGGTAATGCAAATAACGATGTGCCGTTGCCGGACTTTTATCGCCGCCCACCCTTCCGGGTGTGTCAGCGGAATTTCCCCTTCAATCATTTCTTTCCCATCTATCCTTTTGTACTACCCGTTCACCGTCTTCCGCATTATATTATAAGTGATGTTTTCTTTCCTCACCAACTTCATCACAACCTCAGGAGAGTATTATGACGAAAACGGAACAAAACCTACATGCCGCCTTTGCCGGTGAATCGATGGCACGCAATAAATATACCTATTTCGCTAAGGTAGCTCGTAAAGAAGGATTTCACTACATCGCGAAATTATTCGAAGAGACGGCGGATAATGAAATGCGCCACGCGAAAGACGAATTTACGATGCTTGGTGGCATTTCCGATACCGCGGCAAACCTTCGCATCTGCATCGAAGGGGAGAATTACGAAGTAACCGAAATGTACCCCAACTTCGCGAAGGATGCGGAAGCTGAGGGGAACAAGGAAGCGGTTATTCTCTTTAAGATGATTGCGAAAATCGAAGCGCATCACCGCGACCGGTTCGAAAAATTGCTCGCGATGATTGAAGCGGGAACGGTGTATAAACGCGAATCTCCGATAAAATGGAAATGCAGTGTATGCGGTTACATCCACATCGGCAAAGAGCCGCCAGCGGTGTGTCCGTGTTGTAAACATTCGCGTGAACACTTCGAACCGGCGGATATGGACGTCTGATGAACGAAGCGAAACAACATTTCCTCGCCGAGCAGAAACTGGCGATTGTCGGTATTTCCGCGACGAAGGGTTTCGGGAATACGGTTTATCGTGATTTGCAGAAAAAAGGGTACATCTTGTATCCGGTGAGCAAAACTGCGAATGAAATCGACGGTACAGCTTGCTACAAAAAATTGGAAGAGATTCCCGATACAATCGGTGGAGTCATTACCGTCGTACCGCCAGCCGTGACGCTCGATATCACGAAAGAGTGCGTGAAACTCGGAATCAAACGGATTTGGATGCAACCCGGTTCGGATTCTGGTGAAGCGATGCAGGTGGCATTCGAAAACCATATCGAGACCATCGTCAATTCGTGCATCATGATGTACGCGAAACCGGACGGTATGCACAAAGTTCACGGTTGGTTCACAAAGCTGGTCGGCAAATACTAATTGGTGGATGGTGAATGGTGAATAGTGGATCGTTAAATCTGTTCCTACTACCATCCACCACCCACTATCCACCATCCACTTTCTTTAACCTACAACCGGAGTTCACATGCAATCGCTCGGTGCAAAAACCATTCTCTTTCCCACCCCGGTATTATTGGTCGGTAGTTACGATATGCGCGGCATCCCGAACCTCATGGCGGTCGCTTGGGGCGGTATCTGCTGCAGTAAACCGCCGTGCATCGCCATTTCCCTGCGCGAAGCGACATACACCGACAGCAATATCAAATGGCATCAGGCATTCACCGTCGCTATCCCCAGCGCGGCACAGGTGCGGGATGCCGACTACATCGGGATTTATTCGGGACGCGACGAAAATAAATTCGAGACGCTGGGATTAACGGCGGTGAAAAGCGAATTAGTCGATGCACCATACGCGAAAGAATTTCCGCTTGTGCTCGAGTGCAAAGTGCTGCACACGATTCCGATTGGATTGCATACGCAATTCATCGGTGAGATTCTCGACGTGAAAGCGGATATGCGAATCTTGAATCACCGCAAAGAAATTGACGTGATGAAACTCGATCCAATGATTTACTCGACGACCGAGCGGGCGTACCGGCGGTTCGGCGAGAAGGTCGGCGATGCATACACGATTGGATTGAAGCGGACGGCGGAACCGGGGATCGAATAACGGTTACAACG
>CAZPUW010000189.1:0-5900 GCA_964589795.1 uncultured bacterium | reverse complement strand
TATCTCCTATATCGGTCTTCTTTGGAATATACCGGCGAAACCATTGTCCGGTGTGATATTGTTAGGGACAATATTGCTTTGTGTATTTTCGTGGGCGGGTGCGTTTGCGCAATTGTTGGCAACGGCTACGGAGCGCTCCGGTGACTTGATGCTGTGGTTTGCCCGCTTTCCCGGATCGTCTTGGGGTCCCGGTTCTTCGGCATTCGGATGGTCGTTGCTGTTCGCTGTCGCATTCTTTTTGTGGGTCTATTCGGTAGGAACACATCGCAAACTGCATAAAGGCATTTCTTATTTGTTGGTAGTTGCATCTGTAACCGGATATCTCATAACAAGTTCTCACCCTACCCGCGAACAAATTCGATTAAATGCGTCGTTACTACCCGACCCGGAAAACTGTGTGTATGTATCCGAAACAACTCATGATGCCGCAAGCTTTGTTCGAAGCTGGTTGCGGGAGTTTGGTGATAAACCGTTAACGGTTCTTGTCCTTCATGACCAACTATCATCGAATATTCCGGTTACTACCTCGATAACGGTTAAATACGCCGCCGATTTTGATCCCGGTACTTATGCAGTTCTCACTACCCATATCGTGTGGCAATCCGTTTACACGGAAGAAACTGAAGAAATGCGTAGCGGGTGGGGAGTGATAACGGATGCCGGGAATAACCACTATTTCCATTACCACCGACTACCTTCAACGGTAGCAGAAAACTTGGGTTGGAACTGGCAACTCCCGCAAGGGCGCCGGTATCCGATAAATCCTGCTGGTTTACCCGGTTCCTACAGTTGGTTGGTCAAAAGGTGGAATATGCCCGAAACAAGTAGTAATTTTCAGTATGAATAAGAAACTACCTCGCATTGTACTGGATACCAATCCGAATTGGGAATTTGAAAAACCGATTTGGCGCAAGGGACATACTGTTGTCGGTATCGACGAAGCCGGTCGCGGCCCGCTTGCCGGTCCGGTAGTTGCCGCCGCTGTGCAATTTACTCATTCTGTCGAAATCGAGGGTTTGCGTGATTCGAAGAAAATGTCTGAAGCGTCCCGTGAACGTTGCTACGACCAAATTATCGTGTTAGCAAAACGTTATGGCGTCGCTGCCGTCGGTTCGACAATCATTGACCGCATCGGCATCCTGCAAGCGACCTACCTTGCGATGCGTCGTGCGCTGAAATTACTCGATTTTGAACCGGATGAAGTGCTTGTCGATGGCAGACCCGCTCAACTCAATCGTCCGCACAAAGCCATCGTGAAGGGTGACGACCGCAGTTTCTCAATTTCCGCGGCGTCTGTATTGGCGAAGGTTTCGCGCGACAGGATGATGCACAGTTACCATGAGATGTATCCCGAATTTGGCTTTGATCGGCACAAAGGGTATCCGACGCCGGAACACAAAGCCATCTTGAAAAAAATCGAACCGTGTCCTATCCACCGTATGACATTCTCTGGTGTCGAATTTGAATTATTTACCAAATTATGACAACTGACGGCAAAGCCGCTGAAATTGCGGCTAACGAATGGTTAATCCAGCAAGGCCGTGCCCCGATTGGAACAAACCTTTGGTATCCCGAAGGTGAAATCGACTGGCTTGGCTGGGATAGAAATGTCCTGACTATCGTTGAAATAAAAGCGACTTCGATGGATTGGGAAATCGCAGCACAACGAATCGACCGCAAGAAAATTGAACGATTGAATCGTCTGGCAAACCGTCTTCGCATCGAACATCCTGAATGGAACGACAACGAGCTTCGACTGGAAGCGCTGCTCGTCAGACGGACAAATACTAAACAACCATGGAACTTTCATCTACTACAAATTGGCAACTACGATGAATAATCGCCGCAAACGTTTATCCCTTACTTTTCTTTTTCTAATAATTTCTCTCATTTCATTACATACTGCGGTTGCAAACAATCAAATCGAATTTTCCGAAGTGATGTACCGTCCGGTCGGAGCGCACATTTACGATCAATTTGTTGAATTGGTTGTAACCGCTGATTCTATTTCGCTTCGTAATGTTTACTTGTATTGCAGCAATCAAATTCAAAACCTCATCCCGGAAAACAGCAATCCTGTTGTCCATCGCGGTTATGTGCTTCTGTTCTGTACCGGATACACACGGGTAACGGGACGTTATGAAGAGATGATACCCGATTCGGTTCCCCGCTGGTACGTCAATGCCCCGCAACTCGGTGATTCCGGGATTTCGATGGTTCATCCCGACACCATGACTCTGTTCGATTCCACCTACCAAATCCTTGCCCAAACTGTAACCCAATTCCCGTGTACAAATGGCCATAGTTTGGAACGCAAATTACTTCAAGCTGCGAATGTCGGGCTAAACTGGTTTATATCCAGCAATTCCGATGGGACACCGGGCACAAGAAACTCGGTATCACCGCCACTACACGACATTGGGGTGGTTTCAACCGTACTATCGCCCCTTCCCGGAAACACCGGCAATCCTGTCATCCGGGCGGAACTTGTCGGTAATGGTGAGTTTGCAGTATCTTCACAATGCTATGCCAGATTCCGTAGATTTCCGGTGCAAGCCCCTTTATCTACGGATACCGTCTCTTCGGTGACACTCGCCTACGGCGCTTCCCGATTGATTGATGTATTGCTTCCCGGATTGTCTTCCGGTCCCCTCGGGTGGATTGGTTATGAGGTAACTGTTCACGTTCCTGATGATAATCCCGGCAACGACACGCTGAGCGGGGAAGGGTATCTTTGGCACAGTATTACACCGTTGGTGACCGAGTGGATGTGTCTCCCGAATTCCGGTGAACCGCAATGGCTCGAGTTTGCATGGCAAGGACCTGAACAAGCGCAATTCGCGGGGTGGAAACTTCGGGTCGGTAGTTATGAGATGGCGGTTCCGTTCCATGATCAAAATATCGCAACGGGTAGTCGTTTCGTTTTGTCAGCGGGGACTTTACCTGCAAGGTATGTAGCCGACCCCCACAAAGTAATTTTAATACCCAGTTGGCATCTGTGGGGAACGAGTGGTGCCGATGTTTCATTCATTGCACCGTGGGGACAAGTAGTCGAACAGTTACCGTTTACCATTGGATTTCCAATAACACCGACCACCGGTCGTTCTTTGATAAGAAGGAATTGGAACATTTCCGCTTCAACAATTTCGAATTGGTATCTTAGCGCAGATTCCTTAGGTGCATCTCCCACGAGTGTCGACGCACCCGAAACAACCATTCCGGTTCCAGCGCCACCATCCATTGTCAGCGACAATGTGAAACTGGAGACGAAACGATTTGCACCGCAGGGTGTTACCGGATTGAAAGACAAGATGGTGCTTTCGGGCCAAACCACGGGTGGAGCCATAGTCACAGAAATTTATGATTTATCCGGTTTGAAACGATTTAAGCGGATTGACACGCCGCCCAATGGTATCTTTTCTTTGGAATGGAACGGGCGGGACGATGGTGGTGCTTTGGTTGCCACCGGCGTATACATCGTACTTGTCTCGAAAAATGGTTCTCAACTTCTTCGACAATCCGTTGTCGTTGTATGGTAAAAGTTTTATTAGGATCGCGCCTCCCTACCGGCGCTGAATAGTAGCAACGCAGATTTCGGTAGGTCTGCATCATTCGTATTGCATTTTGCGATACAAATTTAGTTCTTGCAAGGAGGCGAAATGCCCGGCAAAAAACGTATACTCATCATGGGAGCCGCAGGCCGCGATTTCCATAATTTCAATACGGTCTATCGCGGCAATGCCGATGTTGAAGTCGTAGCATTCACTGCGACACAAATCCCCAACATCGATGGCCGCAAGTACCCCGCCGAATTAGCGGGTAAAGACTTATACCCCAACGGTATTTCCATCTATCCCGAATCCGATTTGGTTAAGCTTATCCATGACATGAAAGTGGATGAGGTTGTCCTGTCCTATAGCGACCTCAGCCACGAAAACGTCATGCACAAGGCATCCATCGTGCTTGCCGCTGGTGCGGATTTCTCGCTCCTCGGTGGTGCGAAAACTATGATTCCTTCTACCAAACCGGTCGTCGCGGTGTGTGCAGTCCGTACCGGTGCAGGAAAATCGCAAACAACCCGTACTGTCGTACAAGCGCTGAAAGCGAAAGGTCTCAAAGTTGTTTCTATTCGCCATCCGATGCCCTACGGTGATCTCGTCAAGCAAAAAGTGCAACGCTTCGCATCCATCGCGGATTTGAAGAAGCACGACTGCACCATCGAAGAGATGGAAGAGTATGAGCCGCACATTGCAATGGGTAGTGTGATTTACGCCGGTGTTGATTACGAAGCGATTCTGCGTGAAGCAGAAAAAGAAGCCGATGTAATCGTGTGGGATGGCGGCAATAACGATATGTCGTTCTACAAAGCCGATCTCTATATCACCGTTGCCGACCCGCATCGTCCCGGCCATGAAGTGTCGTACCACCCCGGTGAAGCAAACACCCGCATTGCCGATGTAATCGTTATTAACAAAATTGATACTGCTGACAACGAGAATATCGAAATCGTTCGAGAAAATATCGCTGATGTCAATCCCAACGCGATTGTTATCGATGGTGCTTCTCCGATTTCCGTTGAAAATCATGAACTCATTCGCGGCAAGCGGGTACTCGTTGTCGAAGACGGCCCGACGTTGACTCACGGTGAAATGACGTACGGTGCCGGTGTTGTCGCGGCACAGAAATTCGGCGCTGCTGAACTCGTCGATCCGCGTCCCTATTTGGTTGGAACGTTAATTGATACCTTCGAAAAATATCAGGGTATCGGAACGTTGTTACCGGCTATGGGTTACGGTGGCAAACAGATGGAAGATCTCAAAGCAACCATTGCGAATACGCCGTGCGATGTCGTTATCATTGCGACGCCGATTGATTTACGCCGGTTGATGACGATTAAACAACCGTCGGTGCGTGTCAGTTATGAATTGCAAGAGATTGGTAAACCTACCATCGAAGATGTTCTTGCACCGATATTCAAAATGACAGGCAAATGAGTTCGAGCGAAAACAAAAAGCGAACAGCGGTCGTTGCATTAGGCGGTAATGCGATTTCTCCTCCGGGTGAAGTCGATACCATCGCCAATCAATTTCGTAACAGCCGTGAATCGCTTGTCGGTATTGTCGATTTAATTCAACGCGGATACAACATCGCCGTCACCCACGGCAATGGGCCGCAAGTCGGAAATGCGCTTCTTCGGGTCGAGAAATCACTTGGAGATGCACCGGAACTACCGCTTGGAGTAATTGTAGCCGATACCGAAGGCGGTCTCGGCTACATGCTCGAGCAGACTCTGCAGAATCATTTACACGTCGCCGGTATCGACTGTCGGGTTGTAACAATCGTTTCGCAAATCCTTGTCGATCAGCACGACCCGGCACTTATCGAACCAACCAAACCAATCGGTAAACATTACGACGAAGTTGAAGCAATTCGTCGTCGCGATGAATCCGGTTGGACAATTAAGCAAGTCGAGCACGGCAAATGGCGTCGCGTCGTTGGTTCACCGCATCCGAAAGAAATCATCAACAAATGGGTAATCGAGCGCCTTGTCAAAGAGGGTGTCGTTTGCATCGCTGTAGGTGGTGGTGGTATTCCCGTCTATCGTGAGCCGGATGGACGGCTTGAGGGTGTCGATGCCGTTATCGACAAAGACCGCGCCTCTGCAGTATTGGGACGCGATATCGGTGCGCAGGATTTATTTATTCTCACCGGTGTCGATTACGTCTATCTCGATTATGAAAAACCTACAGAGCGCAAAATTGAACGTATCTCATTTCGTGAATTGGAAAAATTGTGGGATGAAGGAATCTTCCCCAAAGGGTCGATGGGACCAAAAATTGGCGCAGCGCTCGATTTTTTGGAGTGGGGAGGCGAGCGAGTCATCATCACGTCACATGACA
>CAZPUW010000188.1:0-5917 GCA_964589795.1 uncultured bacterium | reverse complement strand
GCAGTCATGCTTTTTAGTATGATTCCGCTCCATACATTATATTATCCACTTACACGATTTTACTCTCCTGTGAAACCGCAACATTAAAGGAGCGCGAATGAACTGGTTGAAGCGGAATCTTACCTCTTCGATCGGCAAGAAAATTTTCATGGCGATCAGTGGGTTACTGCTTATTGGATTTTTAATCTTTCACTTAGCAGGGAACTTAACGCTATTAGGTGGAGTCGATTTTTTCTCTAAATACATACACCTTCTGCATAGTACTGGCCCGACCGTTATGGTTGCCGAAGTGATTCTCGGTAGCATCTTCCTTGCCCACATTCTACTTGGATTCGTCCTTACCCTGCAAAATTGGAAAGCCCGTCCGAAAAAGTATGCAGTCATGAATAATCGTGGTGGTGAAACTTATGCAAGTATCACGATGCCATGGAGTGGACTCGCAATTCTTTTCTTCCTCGTATTACATCTTCTCGACTATACCGTCAAGAATTATGCGCAGGGTTTAGAAAGCCACGAACTTGCAGAACTTGTCGTCAACTCGTTTACCAACACTGCGCGTCTCGTCTTTTATATCGCGGTGGTCATTGTCGTTGGCATACATGTTAGCCACGGTTTTTGGAGTTTGTTCCAATCCCTTGGACTCGGTTCTGAACGCCATACCCCTGCATTGAAGAAATTGGCGAATGCATTAGGTGTTATCTTTGCCGTTGGTTTCGGTTGCTTGCCGATACTCGCATTGTCGTTGGTGGGAAAGTGAGGAAGCAATGCAAATAGATTCTAAAGTTCCTTCCGGTCCGATAACTGAATTGTGGACAAAACATCGTTTCGATATGAAATTGGTGAACCCTTCCAATAAACGTAAATACGATTTGATAGTTGTGGGTTCCGGTCTGGCGGGTGCCTCTGCTGCCGCTTCATTATCCGAACTCGGTTATAATGTCACAGTTTTTACACTTCACGATTCGCCGCGCCGTGCTCACAGTATCGCCGCGCAAGGTGGTATCAACGCCGCCAAAAATTATCCCAACGATGGCGATTCCGTTTGGCGGCTATTTTACGACACCGTAAAAGGCGGCGACTACCGCGCACGTGAAGCAAATGTCTATCGCCTTGCCGAAGTGAGTAACAGTATTATCGACCAGTGTGTCGCACAAGGGGTGCCATTCGCGCGCGAATACGGCGGCCTACTCGATAACCGCAGTTTCGGTGGTGCGCAGGTTTCGCGAACATTCTATGCACGCGGTCAGACCGGTCAGCAACTATTGTTGGGTGCATATAGTGCATTGATGAAGGAAGTGGGCAGGGGTGCGGTAAAGATTATGCCGCGCCGTGACCTCGTCGATATCGTTTCCGTAAACGGTCTTGCCCGCGGTATTGTTGTTCGCAATCTCATTACTGGTAAACTTGAATCATATTCGGGACACGCTGTGATTCTTGCTTCCGGTGGTTATGGCAATGCTTATTTCCTTTCCACTAACGCAATGAACTGTAACGTTTCTGCCGCACTTGCCGCTTATAAAAAAGGTGCAGCTTTCGCAAACCCATGCTTTACCCAAATCCATCCTACATGTATTCCCGTACATGGCGATTATCAGTCGAAATTGACATTAATGAGTGAATCGTTGCGCAATGATGGTCGCGTGTGGGTACCTAAAAAAGCAAAAGATCCGCGTAAAGCATCCGCGATACCGGAAGAAGAACGTTACTACTACCTTGAAGAACGGTATCCGAGTTTCGGTAATCTTGTTCCCCGCGATGTCGCATCCCGTGCCGCAAAGCAGGTTTGCGACAACGGTATGGGTGTCGGTTCAACCGGTCTTGCCGTCTATCTTGACTTTGCCGAATCAATTCATCGTCTCGGTAAACATGTAATTGAAGAACGTTATGGTAACCTCTTCGATATGTATGAAAAGATAACCGGTGAAAATCCATACAAAGAACCGATGATGATTTACCCCGCAATCCACTACACGATGGGTGGTATTTGGGTAGATTATAATCTGATGTCTACGCTTCCCGGTCTTCATGTTCTTGGTGAGGCGAATTTCAGCGACCACGGTGCGAATCGCCTCGGAGCCAGTGCATTAATGCAAGGTCTCGCGGATGGTTATTTCATCATTCCTTACACCATTGGCAACTTCCTCGCTACCACCAAATTCGATAAAGTCACACCGGATTTCCCTGAATTTAAGGAAGCGGAAAAACAAGCCGATGCGAAAATTCAAAAGTTGATGTCGATTAACGGAAAGCGCACAGTTGATGACTTCCATCGCGAATTGGGAAAAGTAATGTGGGACAATGTCGGGATGGCAAGAAACGAAAAAAGTCTGACTCATGCCTTACAGCGTATTCCCGAAATCCGCGAGGAATTTTGGAAGAATCTCAAAGTGACCGGTACGGTTAATGACTTCAATCAAACATTGGAGCGCGCTTACCGTGTTGCTGACTTCCTCGAATTTAATGAATTGCTAACTCTCGATGCTCTAACCCGCAAAGAATCGTGCGGTGGACATTTCCGCGAAGAATCACAGACCGAAGATGGCGAAGCGAAACGAGATGATGAGAATTTCAGCCATACCGCAATCTGGGAATATGCCGGTGAAGGGAAACAACCTATCCTTCATAAAGAGCCATTGACATTTGATTATGTAAAGCCGTCACAGAGGAGTTACAAATAATGAGCGGTAATCACTCTGGAACTATTAATCTAACCTTGAAAGTCTGGCGACAGCCGAATGCGAATGCTACCGGAAAATTCGAAACCTTTCCAGCGAACAACATCTCAACCGAGATGTCGTTTCTCGAAATGCTTGATGTTGTGAACGAAGACCTTTCTCTAAAAGGTGTTGAGCCAATCGCTTTTGACCACGATTGCCGCGAAGGAATTTGTGGAATGTGCGGTGCTGTCATTAATGGTCAGGCGCACGGTCGTCTAAAAGGCACTACCCTGTGTCAACTTCACATGCGTCATTTCAAAGATGGTGAAACCCTTTGGATTGAACCATTCCGGGCAACCCCTTTCCCGATAATTAAGGATTTGGTTGTTGACCGTAGTGCATTTGATCAGATTATCGCCGCCGGTGGTTATATCACCGTTAAAACAAATTCTGCGCCCAATGCAAACTCTATATTGGTACCCAAATTGGATGCGGAACATGCGATGGATGCCGCTGCGTGTATCGGTTGCGGTGCATGTGTTGCCGCCTGTCCCAATGGCTCCGCTATGCTCTTTGTTTCAGCGAAGATTAGCCACCTCGGACATTTACCTCAGGGACAACCCGAACGCTATCGTCGTGTGTTAAGTATGGTTAACAAAATGGATGAACTTGGCTTCGGCAACTGCACCAATCATCTCGAATGTGAAGCTGCATGTCCTAAGGAAATCAAGTTTACCAATATCGCCCGATTAAATCGGGATTATTTTGCCGCACAATTGAAACTTGACGACACCGAATCGACCTCTCGGGATTAGTGGTACTTGTTTCAAATTTGCAGTATATTTAGTACTTCGTGTGGGAACCGGTAAGTTTCGTCAGTTTTTGGTAACGTGTTAGAATACCGATTTGTTACGTTACCGTAGATGAAACAAGGGTGACCACACGTTTATGCTATTTAGACAGTTATTACGAACATTGATTTCAATAAGTGTTAAAGTACTAAATGGATGAATCGAAAGCGCGGGCGTTTCTCCACAAGTTCAAGCGGTATGTCTTGGGGCCGGCTCGCGATTTAACTGATCGTTCGATCTTTCATAAGATTTCCCTAATTGCCTTCTTCGCTTGGGTCGGACTTGGTGCGGACGGGCTTTCTTCGTCTTGTTATGGCCCGGAAGAAATAGTTCGTGCGTTGCATGGTCATATCTTTCTTGCGATTTTTGTCGGTATCGGTACAGCAATCACAATTTTCATCATTAGTTCAAGTTACCATCAAATCATTTCGTTATTCCCGTCAGGTGGTGGCGGGTACCTCGTTGCAAGTAAGCTATTGTCACCAAAAGTAGGTATGATTTCGGGTTGTTCTCTGATCATTGACTACGTTCTGACGATCACATTATCTATCGCAAGTGGTATCGACGCACTATTCAGTTTGTTCCCCCAATACAGTGCTTTCAAGTTGCCGGCTGCCTTGTTCGGATTATTTTTGATGATAATCCTTAATCTTCGCGGCGTGAAAGAATCTGTTTTACCGTTACTGCCCATTTTCTTAACATTTGTCCTTACCCACGCCTTTGCAATATTCTATGTCATTGGTATTCATACAGTAGACTTTCCTGAATTAATCCGCAATACTTCGGTCGACGTTCATTCTTCGATGAATGATTTAGGCATTTTCGGTATGCTATTATTGATGATGAAAGCATATTCGATGGGTGCCGGTACATATACCGGTATCGAAGCGGTTAGCAACGGAATGCCAATTTTACGTGAACCGAAAATTCAAACGGCACACCGCACTATGCGGTATATGTCGGTTTCACTTGCATTCACTGCGTTAGGTTTAATTACAACTTTCGCGCTATTCAAAATCGTCCCGGTCGATTCCAAGACGATTAATGCATTGATGTTTGAACAGATGACGCAAAATTGGTCATCCTTCTTTGGTTCAAGTTTCGTATTTATCGCCTTACTTAGTGAAACAGCTCTACTACTTGTCGCCGCCCAAACCGGATTTCTCGATGGCCCCCGTGTGCTTTCTAATATGGCGATTGATAGGTGGTTCCCGACCAAATTCGCGTCGTTGAGTGACCGCTTTGTCTCGCACAATGGCATTATTCTCATGGGTCTGGCGGCAACAGTTGTGATGATATTGAGCACTGGTTCCGTTCACTTTCTTGTTGTCTTATACTCCATTAACGTGTTCATCACGTTTTCACTTTCACAGTTGGGTATGGTGAAACACTGGTGGCAAGTACGTGGAACCGATTCAACTTGGAAACGCAAAATCTTGATCAACGGCGTTGGTCTCTGTCTGACTTCTTTCATTTTGACTTCGGTAATATTTCTCAAGTTCAGCGAGGGCGGTTGGATAACTTTATTAATAACCGGAAGCTTGATTGCATTCGTCTTGTTGATCCGTAAACAATACGATCATACTGCCAGCCGCTTGAAACACCTCGATGCTTTGGTCGAAGCTACCGAAATGGCGCCGCCGGCACCGATATCAGCGGAGCAACTAAATCTTGTCCATTTCGATCCGAACGCGAAAACCGCAGTCATTTTGGTAAGCGGATTCAATGGCCCGGGTCTCCACACCTTCTTCACGGTACTCCGTCAATTCAAAGATGTCTTCAAAAACTTTGTATTTATTTGCGTCGGTCAAATTGATGCCGGAAATTTCAAAGGCATCGAGGAAATTGATAATTTACAGAAGCACATCGAAGATGAAGTCAAACGGTATGAAGTCCTCGCCAAATCGCACGGTTTCTTTGCTGAAGGTGTACCATTAATCGGAACTGATGTTGTCGCTACGATATCACAAAAAGCGCCGGAAGTTCTTGCGAAATACCGGTCAGCAATATTCTTCGGTACCCAGACAATTTTTACTGAAGAAATTATATTCTCGAGTTGGTTGCACAACTATACACTTTTTGCATTGCAACGCCGTCTTAGTTATTTGGGCGTTCCGTTGTTGATTTTACCGATCCGTACATCACGCGAAGAAGATGATTTACAGCGTGGTGTTGCCGCTACCACCTGATTTGTACTGGAGAAAAAATGCTTGGAATACCCTTACAGGGAATTTGTCCGCACTGCAAAGAAAATGCCGGTATCGAATCAGAAACCCGGAATCTCCCTTCATCCGGTGGTGCATTTCCCGTAGCGATAGTTCGTTGTGCGAATTGTAAGTCGATACTTGGCGTGACGTTAACCCGCGAAGCGATTCAGGAAACGGTCAAAGAAGCGGTCAAACGAATTGG
>CAZPUW010000187.1:0-5951 GCA_964589795.1 uncultured bacterium | reverse complement strand
TACGAAGCTCGCTCGCGTTACAATGCTGCAAACGTCGATTTAAACCGGAATTTTCCCTTCCATTGGAGTTGGGCGGCTACCAATTACGGCCCTCACGCGCTTTCCGAGCCGGAGGACATCAAACTTGATTCGTTGGTTGCAACGTTTCTTCCGGTCGTTTCCTTAAACTACCATTCCTATGGCGGCGAAGTTTTACGTCCCTATTCCTATTACACGCGCGAACCGCCAGATAGCATGGTTCTGCGTAATGTTTCAACGCTATATCATCAATTCATTCCGAATTATGTCGCCGAAATGGGCTCGTATTTGTATTGGCATGGCGGTGAACACAACGATTGGAACTACACCCAGCGCGGCAATCTCGGCTTGACCATCGAGTTATGGAATGGGCCCGATTACAACCCCCCGGTCGCTCAAATCGATTCCGTCGTCCGACCTCATTTTTCCGGTATTAATACTATAATCGAACGTGCGCTTGGCAATCAAATCACCGGTATCATTCGCGATAGCATTTCGTTAGCGCCAATATCGAATGCGCGCTGGCACAACGTTAGCCAGTGGGATACCGGTTTCGTTGACCGCAAAGTTTTACCCAATGGACGGTACCGAACGTTGCGGCAACCCGGCCCGGTGACGTTACGCTTCTCTGCACCGAATTATCAATCGAAAACCTTTACTGTCAACGTCGGTGCTACCGGCCCCACCGTGTTTGATGTCGTATTACAATCGTCTCACTGTGCATTGGCGGGTACTGTTGATATTGTCAACCGTCGTCCCAATGACACTATAACCGCCTCTATCCAATACCAGACAGTTGTTGTCGATACCAGTGGTCATTTTGCCTTCGACTCTCTATCCACCCAGCCCGACACAGTGGTCATATCCGGGTTCAATTACGAACCGCTGTATCTACCCGTAACTTTGGCGTCGATGGAAACCACGATGGTTCACGGTTGGACGTTGCGGATGCTACCGCCGGTTGTAACCTTTTCTGCCACGTTGCAGGGCTTGACGATGATATTTTGGCGGTGTCCATATACCGACTCGTTAACTCGAAGTCAGATTGTAGGGTATGCCGTTTGGCGCGATGGGCAGGATTACATCCCCTTAACCTATGATTCATCGTTCGTAGAGCCAATATCTCCCAATGACCCAAGCCGTATCTATCGGCTCCAGACCATCTATCAAAATGGTGCGTCGATATTGGGGGATACCGTTTTACTGACACCGATAGAAAAATTCTCCGACCCTCCCATCGTTATGGGTTATGGTATTGGGCATGCATACCCCAACCCGTTCAATGCGACAGTTTCTATTCCTTACCGGTTACGGTTGAAGCAACAAGCGACAATAACTGTCGTTGACCGGTTGGGTAGAACCGTCAAATCTGCTGTGTTGTCACCCGGTTCGAGTGGTATGTGGCATTGGTCGCCCGGTTTAGAACGGTGTGCGGGAGGTTTATATTTTCTGCGGATACAAATGAATGGTGCAATTGATACCAGAAAAATCGTATATTTACCATAATCAATTTTATTAACGCAGTGCGCGCGAGGTGAATTATTCTGCAGAACCAACACGCATGGCGGGAACGACTACGAACCCTCTGCACGGAATCCTTTTACAACGATGAAACGGGTACAGTAACAACGCCCGTCTACCGGACATCCACATATCGTTTTACCGAAGAAACACTTGCCAATTTTACTACCGGTTCCGGCCGTGACACATGGCTGTACACCCGTTATAGCAATCCTACTGTTCGTGCCCTCGAGCGGAAACTTGCCGCAATGGAACAAGCTGAAGATGCGGTTGTCACAGCTTCTGGAATGGCGGCGATTAGTGCAGTATTGTTCGCTCACGCCAAACAGGGAGCACGCTGGGGTGTTAGTAATGTGTTGTATGGCATGACATATTCGTTACTCGTAAATGATATTTCACGCATGGGTGTAAAAATCGAATGGTTTGACCCCACCCGCCCTGAAACTTTGCGAGAGCTGGTTTCCAAAGGTGGCAAATTCGATTTATTGTATTTCGAAACGATATCAAACCCCATCGCACGGTTAGCGGCCCTCCCCGAAATTGTTGATATCGCCCGCCAATCGAACTCGATTACCGTAGTGGACAATACCTTCGCGTCGCCGTGGAATGTTTGCCCGATTCCTCTCGGTGTCGATTTTGTCGTTGAGTCGGGAACCAAATATTTGAATGGTCATACCGATATTATTTGTGGAATGGTTGCTGCGAAGAAAGAAACTTTGCTTCCCGTTTGGCGGCAAATGACACGGCTTGGCGGCTGTCTCGATCCCGACCCTGCATACTTATGGGATCGCGGGCTGCGTACTTTTCCCCTCCGGATAATACAAGCAACTGCAAACGCGAAAGCGCTCGCCGATTGGTTGAAAACTCGTTCCGATATCGAAGCGGTGTTCTACCCCGGAGTGTCGGAGCCCTTGCCGGATTGGCTCCCGGAAGGAGGCGCGGTACTTTCATTCCGTGTGATGAGAGGCGACGCACATGCCGATAGTGTTCTGAGACACTTAAAAGTCGTAAAAGCGGCTACAAGTTTAGGTGGAGTGGAAACGCTCGCAAGTAATCCTTATAATACAAGTCATGTTCAGTTCACTTCCGAACAACGGGCTGAAATGGGTATCCTGCCCGGAACCATTCGTCTCGCTGTCGGAACTGAGGCATTGGCAGATTTAAAATCGGATTTGGAACAAGCGATAATTTCTACTGATGAGTGTTAAGATTATGCGAGTGAATGACAGTTTCGACCGTCACCGTTCGATGCGCATCAACCGTTCGTTGCGTAATATTTCGGCTGCACTCGCGTTTATCAGTTTTGTCTTCACGATTATGTCGATGACGATGCTGTTTTTTAAATTAGGCGACACGAACTGGGTGGAGTTCGTCGTCTTTTTGGTCTGTTTTATTCTCTTTGCCAACTTAGGACTACATTTTCATGTCAGCTTCAAACGAAAAGACTAACCCCATTCGAATTGGTCTCGCCGGCGCGGGACATCTTGGTACCTTCCACGGAAATCTTCTATGTACTACTCCCAATGCAGTTTTTGCCGGCGTATACGATACCGACCACGCTGTTGCGGCCGAAAAAGCTGCAAAATGGAATACTACCGCTTTTTCAAGTTATAACGAACTTCTTGCGGTGGTGGATGCCGTAGATATCGTTGCTGTTACTACCGCGCATGAGGAGTTATCGCTTGCGGCTCTTGCCGCGGGAAAGCATGTCTTTGTCGAAAAACCGCTCGCCCATTCGGTTGAGGCGGGTAAACGTGTGGTTGCCGCCGCGAAAAGTGCTGGGAAAATTCTGCAAGTCGGACATGTCGAGCGGTTTAACCGTTCAGTAAGGTCGCTTGAGGGAATCCGGTTGGAACCGCGGTTTATCGAATCGCATCGCCTTGCTCCCTACAAACCGCGTGGTGTAGATGTTTCAGTCGTTTTTGATTTGATGATCCACGACCTTGACGTCATTCTGCACCTGATCGATGATCCGGTCGTACATATTGCCGCCAGCGGCGTCGCGGTTGTCTCTCCGTCACCCGATATCGTCAATGCCCGCATTACCTTCTCCCGCGGACAAGTCGCAAATGTGACTGCTTCGCGATTATCTTTGCACCCGATGCGCAAACTACGGATGTTCCAAAGCAGTAGCTATGTATCGCTCGATTTCCAAACCGGCCAAACCGAAGTCGTTTATCTCAAAGAAGATCATCCCGAACTGAACGGTTTCCCGCTGATGCCGTTACAACTTGCCGATGGAACAACGAAAACGATTGCCCGCTGGCAGCCGGAAGCGGCGGAAGCCAATGCAATAGGTCTCGAACTTGAATCGTTCGTAAAAGCAATACGTGGCGAAATTCCGGTATCCGTTTCCGGTGAACAAGGATTACGTGCGCTTGAAGTCGCTCACGAAATCGAAGCGGCAATGGCAATCAACGCTCAAATGAGTTTCAATGCATGAGTGAAACAAATCCAAGTATAAAACGGTATATTGAGTTGTATGCGCGGCATTTCTGCCGCGCGTCTCATAACAGGCCAACTATCCCAACGTGTCTCCTGTAACAGTAAATTCATCGCGTATACTCTCCCACTTACGAAAACGGTTAGTGCAGAACATTGCCGCTCTTTACATTGTCCAGTTTTCGAATTATCTCTTGCCACTGCTGACTGTACCCTACTTAACCCGCGTTCTTGGCCCCGAGGGGTGGGGAGCGTATGTCTTTTTTCAAAGCATCGGACTGTTCTCGTGGGCAGTAGTCGAATATAGCTTTACCGTAACCGCAACCCGCGAAGTAGCGATGAATAAGGATAATCCCGATTCACTCGCGGATTGGATGGCCGGTGTTTTCGGTGCGAAATTTTTGCTATCGGTTGGCTTGGTTATCGTTGCTTTGATAGCGAATGCAATTTTCCCGATGGTTCAAAATCACGCGCAACTCTTCTGGTGGGCGATTGTGTGGGCGATTACCTTCGGTTGGAACCTCCAGTGGTACCTGCAGGGTCTCGAACGGATGAAACTTGCGGCAACGCTCGATTTAATCGCTAAATCCATCGCCACAGCCGGAATATTCGTGTTTGTGCATTCTGCCGATGAATCTTGGCGTGGCTTTGCCATGCAGGCAGCCGCAAATATTCTAACCTTCGTAATTGCTCTTTCTATCGCATATCGCACCGTTCCTTACCGGTTTCCCACGTTATGGGCTGCGATTCATGCCCTGCGAATCGGGTGGCGAGTATTTACAGCCCGGCTTGCCGTTACTTTTTCTGCGACCGGTAACAACTTTATCCTCGGTCTATTCGCTCCCCCCACAATGATTGGATTTTTCGGTGGTGCGGATAAAATTGTCGGCGCGACATCATCTTTACTTTGCAATCCTATCACTCAGGCGATTTTTCCCCGTCTCAGCCACTCCTTGCAACATGAACCGGAGCGGGCAGCCAGTATGATTCGTAAAAGCTACCGCTTGATGTTTCTACTCGGGGCTCTTGCCGCACTGTTGCTGTTCTTTGGTGCCCCGGTAATTGTACCGAAACTTTTGGGTAAGGCGTACAGTTCGACCGTTCCGGTTTTGCGGATAATGGCTGCCGTACCGTTATTCCTCGCGCTGACCAATGTATTTGGGATGCAATGGATGTTAGCCAAGAAACTCGACAAGTTGTTTAACCGAATTGTTGTCGGAGCCGCGACGCTGAATGTGTTGCTTGCGTGGCTGCTTGTTCCCCGTTTCGGCATTATTGGGATGGCGTGGGCGGTGTTTTGCGCTAAATTCATAGAATTGATGGCTACTAATGGAGCTTTGGTCGGAGCGAAAGTGCACCCGATTATCAATTCGAATCGGTGAGACCCTTGCAATTCTACAGTAAAAATTGATTAAATTGTCTTACTGACCTGTTATACGGGCAGTTTAAAGCACGGTAGATAAAACTAAGAAATGAACCTTTTTACCACATGAAAATTGTTTTCTTACTTCCCGGTTCCGGGCAAAACCCGGTTGGTGGATTTAAAGTGGTGTACGAATACGCCAATGGGCTGACTCGTCTTGGTCATCAGGTTGTCGTGATGCATGCCCCTTATCAACGGTATGGTGAAGTAACCTTTCGCACCGGTTTAAAAAGCACTGGAACCTATTGGCTTCGTTTACTTGGATTAAAGGGGGGATATAAACCTTCCCGATGGTTCAATCCCGAACAAAACGTTAAGTACCTGTGGAAACCTTCTCTTCATTTCTCGTGGGTACCCGATGCCGACGTATGTATTGCGACCGCTTGGGAAACCGCAGAGTGGCTCGCAAGCTATCCTGAACAAAAAGGCAGGAAATTTTATTTGTTGCAACACCTCGAAGGACATTTCCGGGGTGCTGAAGAAAATCGAGTCGAAGCGACTTGGAAGTTACCGTTAAAAAAAATCGTTATCGCTAAATGGTTGCAGG
>CAZPUW010000186.1:0-5973 GCA_964589795.1 uncultured bacterium | reverse complement strand
GAATTTTCTCGATACCGCCGATATGTATGGCACCGGACGCAACGAGGAGCTGGTCGGACGCGCACTAAAAGGAAAACGCGATAAAGTTATTCTCGCAACAAAATTTGGTAACGTACGTGGCCCGAACGGTGAATTCCTTGGTGTGAACGGACACCCGGATTATGTGAAGAGCGCATGCGACGCCAGTTTGAAGCGGCTCGGTATCGACGTCATCGACCTCTATTATCAACATCGAGTCGATCCGAAAGTACCGATTGAAGAGACCGTCGGTGCAATGGCGGAGCTCGTGATGATGGGGAAGGTGCGCTACCTCGGCATGTCGGAAGCGGCGGCATCGACCATCCGGCGCGCATTTGCGGTCTATCCGATCACCGCATTGCAAACTGAATATTCCCTTTGGACGCGCGATCCCGAGACGGAAATTCTCGCTACCTGCCGTGATTTGGGAATTACCTTTGTGTCGTACAGCCCATTGGGACGCGGGTTCCTGACCGGTCGCTTCGATAAGTTAGAAGATATTCCCGATGATGATTTCCGGCGGCACCATCCGCGTTTTCAGGGAGAGAATTTCCAGAAGAACCTCAAATTAGCGGAGATGGTGAAGACAATTGCGCATGAACTCGGTTGCACACCCGGTCAGGTCGCACTCGCGTGGGTACTCGGAAAGGGCGAGGATATCGTACCGATACCGGGAACGAAACATGTGAAGTATTTGGAAGAGAATTTGAAAGCACTCGATGTAAAATTAACCAGCGACCATTTCCACCGGTTAGAAGCGGCATTCCCAATTGGTATCACCTCCGGTGAACGCTATTCCCCGCAAGCCATGCAAGCCGTCAACCGATAGGCCTTGGGCAATGGGCAATGGGCAATAGGCATTGTGGGCATTAGGTGCTGGGCCTTGGGCATGTGGCACTGGGCAATAGGCATTGGACCTTAGGCGCTGGGCACTGGGCCTTGGGTATTTAGCACTGTGCATTGGGCGATAAGCGTTGGGCAAATTAATAATAGAGAAAATAAACGGTGGGTTTATTCCCACCGTTTTTTTCATCTTTTGCTTTTTTACCTATAGCCCGTGGCCCATGACCTATTACCCATATTTATCACACCTTGATTGCCATCATATACGCCTGCAGTCCGTAAATCGTACCGACGATACCGAGCACTACCAATGCGAAAAAGAATGCATATTTAAATTTCTTATCGCGCATCACCAAACTAATCGCACCGATGACGAGCCCGATGTGGAGGTACAACGCTGCGTGGTCGAATACTTCGCGTGCTTCGCCGAGCGCCTTGCCGCGCTCTTCCCACTCTTTCGCCCCCTTCACTTTTCCCATCACACCATCGACATCCTGCACCCAATTTTCTTTACCGACTTTCGCGGAACCTTCAAGGATTTCGTTCTTCTCTTTTTTGTAGCGGGCGATGGTTTTATTCAATTCGTTGTAGTCGGCTTGCACCCCTTCGACTTGCTCTTTCTGGATGGATTTCGCATCGAGCAGGGACTTGAGTAAGTCGCGCTGTCCTTCCAACAACGATTGCTTAATCCCTTTCGTGTTGTACCACGAATAGGCATTCGCTTTCTCGTTGTATGAGATAAGTTCTTCACTGCGGAAATTTCCCGCTTGCAATTCGGCGATGGCGAGTACTGCCGCGAACAGGGTCAGCACCAATCCGCAGATGAGCTCGAACTTGCCGCCTCCCCCTTCTTCGCTGTGGTGATGGTGGGCGTGACCGCCCGGTTCTCCGATACCTTCCATAGTGTTATCCTTGTGTGATTGAGCGGAAAATGTACTCTTGATTTGACAAAATTCAAAATAGTTTTCAAAAATAACGAAACGTGACTACCTTATTTCTACTACTGACCTTGCCGAGGTGTCCGATGTCTCGTTACCCCTTCTTTTCGACTTTTCTCTTTCTTCTTCTATTTACATCCATCGTATTCGCTACGACGACAATCCCTCATCCATTCTTCTTCACTGAGAACAAAGGACAGTGGGATAATCGTGTCCTTTATAAATGCAATGCCCGCAACGGAATGACATGGTTCCTCGAACGTGATGGAGTTACGTTACTGACATGTGTTGAGGATAAAACGCAGCCGGCGCTGCCGGTTCCGGGTACCGCAGACCTCCCGGTCTGCATGCAAAAGCATCCTGCCCGCTACCCCATGAAATCCCACGCCTTGAAGTTTCATTTTCTTGTCGTAGGACAGGATTCATCCTGTCTGGGTAGTGCGGGCGTCCACGCCTGCACTCCTTTTGACCATCCACCATCCACCATCCACTATCCACCATCCACTCGCTTCGGCACGAAACGTCGAGCCGCAGGGCGAGCTCGCTTGGCACAACAACTACTTCTTGGGCAACGACTCCACCAAATGGGCACCGAATTGCCGGAATTATACAAACATTACCTACCGCGATGTATGGGATGGAATCGACATTGAGTGGTATGAAGATAATGGAAAACTCGAGTTCGATTTTGTTGTCCAACCCGGTGCCGATCCCTCTCAAATTCGCATGTCCTGCGAAGGTCTTGAAGGTGAACTGTCATTGCGAGGAAGCGAAGCGACGAAGCAATCTCATAGTTCTACAACACCATCCACTGGCGCAGAATTGCGCCTTCCCACTTCCCTCGGTGAACTCCATACCGTCCTTCCCCAAGTCTATCAAATCTCCCCCGGTGGTTCACGAAGTGATGTTGATGCAAAATTTGAAATCGTCAACAAAAATGAATTTGGTATTACCCTTCCGAATGGATATCAGAAAGAACATACACTACGGATTGATCCACTGATTTATAGTACGTTTTTGGGGGGAGCGGGAACCGATCAAGGATATGCGATTACGAGCGATGAAAGTGGTGAAGTGATTGTTACGGGTTTAACCACCAGCACTGATTTTCCCGTCACTGCTGGTGTAATTCAACCGATTTTACAGGGTAATCCTGACGATTGTTTTATCACAAAATTGAACAATGACGGTTCAAGTTTAGTTTTCAGTACTTATCTCTCATGTGGACTCTGGACCCAAGGGAATGCGATTACGAGCGACGGGAGCGGAGGTGCCATCGTTACCGGTGCGACATATACCTTAGGTAATGTCCGGGATGTATTTATCGCCCGTGTAAATAGTACGGGTTCTCAGTTGGTTTACAGCTTGGTTCTTGGCGGAATGGGCGACGACATTGGATATGCGATTGTCGGCGATGGTCAGGGAGGAGCAATTGCAACAGGTTCAACGTGGAGTCCTACTTTTCCAATTACACCGGGTACCCTCGATACCACTTACCAAAATGGCAGTGGTTTTGTTACAAAAGTGAGCAGTACCGGTCAAATTGTATATAGCACTTTTCTCCCAAATTCTTACGGCTATGGTATTACAAGCGATGATAGCGGTGGAGTTTTTTTAACGGGCGCTTGTGGAAACACCTTCCCCACCACTACGGGAGCTTATGATACGACTTACAACGGCGGTGGGTTCGATGCCTTTGTAGCCCATCTGAACAGTACCGGTTCTCAATTTCTCTTTAGCACTTACCTTGGCGGGTCAGGGTCGGGTGAAGAGTGGGGAACAGCAATCGTGAAAGCCAATAGCGGTAATGTAATAGTTGTGGGTGGTACCCATAGTCCAGATTTTCCGACTACGCCCGGTGCTTTTGATACAGTTTATAGTGGAACCAATGGAATTGGTTTTATTACGCGTCTTAATGCAACCGGCACACAGCTCATCAACAGCACTTTTCTTCCTAACGGTGGTGGATTAGGTGTGTTCTGTGGTCAAAATAATTCGATTGTTTTAACCGGAAATGCCAATGCTAATTTTCCTACAACATTCGGAGCATTTGATACTTCATATGGTGGGAACGTCGATGCTTTTATCGCTCAATTTAATGGTTCCTGTTCCCAGCTTATATATAGCTCCTATCTTGGCGGTTCACTAATTGACATTGGTCAGGGCATTATTGGTGGTAGCAACAACGATGCGTTTGTTCTGGGATATTCGAACAGCCCGGAATTTCCTCGAACGACAGGTTCATTCGATACGACATACCATAATAGTTATGACTGTTTTATTACCCATATCGAGTTGGTCGCGGATTCGGATGCCGTAGTATCGTCAAGTGAACGAATGCCAATTGCGTTCTCACTCAACCAAAACGACCCTAACCCTTTCAATTCTTCCACCACCATTTCTTATTCCCTTCCCAAACCCGGCATCGTGGAGCTAAAACTCTATGACCTACTCGGCCGTGAAGTAACCACACTTGTCAATCGAAAGCAAAGTGCGGGAAGTTACCGTGTTAATTTCGATAGAAAGAATCTTTCATCCGGTACATACTTTATCCGGATGCAAGCAGGTGATTTTGTGAAGACACAAAAGATGGTATTATTGAAATAATTTGCTTACGGCACCGGATCGTATCCGCCGTCATTCCATGGGTGGCACTTCACCAGCCGCTTAATTGCCATCCATCCCCCTTCCCATGCACCGTACTTTGCGATGGCGTGTTCCGCATAGACACTACAACTGGGGTGAAAACGGCATTGCCCACCGAGAATCGGTGAGAGAGTGTATCGGTAGAGTTTGATGAGGAATTGGAACAGTACGCTCATGTCGATTCGAATAAGACAACACATGTTACGAAAAAATTTTGCGAGAATCGAAATCCTACCCAAACGCTCGTGAATGGTTCTTTCGCGAGAATATGCCACTATTTGTGGAATTGCATAGACCTTATTTTCCGAAGTATATTGATGACTGTTCGGGGCATAACAAAGGCGCGCTTACCCTGCGGACAGTCAGTATCCACTTCCGTAGTTAATCAGCCCGGCGGCTGGTTCCGAAGTACCGACCTCCTAATTACAGCAATCCGCACGGTTTCCGTTAAATCAACAAAGTATTTTTCCCCGAACTGCTTGTGCTTTGAGGCCTTGATGCATCAATCTGTTCCATCTGCACCCGTTGTATTATTCACTGGTAATTACGGTAGTGGTAAAACCGAAGTAGCGGTGAACTATGCCGTTCATTTTGCCCGCGCCGGTACCTACGTGAAAATCGCCGACCTTGATCTGGTCAACCCCTACTTTCGTTGCCGTGAAGCCCGCGGCCCGCTGGAAGCACTCGGTGTCGAGGTTATCGCACCGGGAGGTGAATTCCATAGCGCCGATTTACCGATTCTCCTACCGACGGTAAAGGGTATCATTGAGCAACCCACCGGCATTACCATTCTTGATGTTGGTGGCGACAACGTCGGTGCAACGGTTCTTTCGGGATTAGTCCAGAGTTTTACCCGAAACCATTACGAGATGTACTTCGTGCTCAATAAAAACCGTCCGTTTACTGGTACAGTCGAAGGGGCATTGCAACTCATCAGCGAAGTTGAAACCGCCTCCCGTCTCAAAATCACCGCGATTGTCGCCAACACTCACTTAATGGACGAAACGACGGCGACTATGGTAGTGGATGGAATCGACTTTGCCCGAACGGTAGCGGCATCAAAGGGAATTAAGTTCGCATTCGCCGCAATTGAACACCGGTTCATGCAAAATTCTGCAATCCAAGCATTAGATGTTCCGATTTTACCGATAGAACGATTGCTGTTACCGCCGTGGAAACTATCAGTATCCGTTCATCAAGTTACGCATGCCCGCGATGGTTTCGCCCGTGCCGCCGCCGCTGCAAAATTGAAATCGTAACGAAACAACTTTTAGTTGCGCCGTCCGTTTGTTTTCGGACTCGCAATAACTTTTTAGACAAGGGCTAACTGGAGTATATATGCCCCGCGTTACCATCGAACCCAACCGTTGTAAAGGATGCGAACTCTGCGTTCGTGCCTGCCCGCAACAAATCATCCGAATGTCGCATGAGATAAATGTGAAAGGGTACTTCTTTGCGGAAGTATTCGATCAACCGCGTTGTATCGGTTGTACCCTTTGCGCGATTACGTGTCCCGATCTTGCGATTA
>CAZPUW010000185.1:0-6010 GCA_964589795.1 uncultured bacterium | reverse complement strand
CATTGCGTCGCATAATTCCAATCTACGCCACCGGCGGTAGCGCCGCGGCTTGATGCACCTGCGAAATCGAGTACAGGTAGAATAAAGATTAAACTGATGCCGACACCAATTAACGATGCAATCGCAATTTTACCGATTTTCAAAACAGCGTCGGGGATTTTTTTGTCGCGAATTGCACAAATCAATTCCCAAATCACTACCCAACCAATCAACATGAATCCGTAATACGTGATTTGCGCATGCAAGGAAAGAATCGCTGTACCAACCAACAACGCCAACACACCGACATGCCACCATGCTTTTCTATTTATAACCCGTAGCGTACCCCACAACAACCATGGGATCGCATCGGAAGACATCAACTTCGAACCGTGTCCGACATCCGGTAAAACGACCAGTGCGGGCAGCCAAAGCCAAATCAAACCGGAAACGAATGCGAGTCCTCGATTTTCACCAAGTTCACGAACGACGTAATAGATACCCAGCGCACCGAGCCACATATACACGAAAATGACTGCCGAATCACCACCGAAGAGAAAACCAATCGGTTTGACCAAATACCAAATCGGATTGACAAATAGCCCAATTTGGTACGCGGCGAACATCGGCATCCCGCAATACATGTAAGGGTTCCACAATGGGAGCGAAACATCGCGCAACACGATTGCCGAGGCGCGATTCATTGCCGCGGCAGTAATGGTATCCGGCGAGAGTGACGTTATCTGACCCAAATACAAAACAGGATAATACAATACCGCCATCGCGATATAGAGACCCGCTCCGGCGAGTACATCGAGCTTCCAGCCCGTCCAATTTTCAATTGAGAATTTTCCAGCGGATTTTGTTGCAGTAGTCTTTGCGGACACAGCATCTTTTTTCAGTTTAGCCATTGGCTCCTCAAAATATTAGGGTCGTTTTGTCCGGTGACTACCGATTAATTGGTTCAGTTGCATGGCAACTTCGGTCGCTTCGCCGCGAAACAATTGCCACGCACCATCGGCGGCAATGGAAACTTTTCCGGTTTCTTCCGATACTACCAGCACTACCGCATCGGTTTCCTGCGATGTGGCAAATGCGGCGCGATGCCGCATCCCGAGCGGTAAATCAGTTTCCTCGACGACCGGAAGAACGCACCTCGCCGCTATAAGAAATTCACCGTCGATAATAACTGCACCATCGTGCAATGGTGTACCCGGTGCGAAAAGATTGATTAAAAGTTCGGAAGAAATATCGGAGTTAATCGTCACGCCGGTTGTTACATAATGCGATAGTGTCGTTTTACGTTGCAGAACGACAATCGCACCCCAGCGACGGCCCGACAAGTCGGCACACGCACGGGCGAGAATGTCGGATAACTGCGGCGTTACACGCGACCGTGACCACGGTGCGCGCCCCAAATCATTCAATGCACGGCGAAGTTCCGGTTGGAATAAAATCACAAACGCGACCGCCCAGAAAGCCGAGAGTGAAGCAAGTATCCACGACAGTGCACGAAGCGCGAGGAATCGTGCTGCCATACCGAATGCGAGTAACAATAAAATTCCTATCCACATTCGGGAAGCGCGGGTATTGCGGGTCAACCGCCAGAGGTAATAAAAAACGGTGGCAACGAGAAGAATATCGATGAGATCGACTACACGAATCGAGAGAAAACCGAATTTGAGTAATTCAAGATTCATAGTTTTTTGGCAGCGTCAGTTGTAAACCTGTCGAAATAAACGGGCAACGATGGAATCGACTTCCCCATCTTTGCGATTGTTACCAATGTCCAAAGATACGCACGAAAATCGGGTACGATGTATTCGTTGCCTTCGATTCCACCATATTTTGTTGGATTGGCACAGGGAAAACCAAACGGGATACCGGCGACATCGCGTAACGGAAGCGCAATTACTGTTTCATCGCTTTGTTGGACAAGTACTTCACCGCTACGTGAGGCGTTCACCGACGTCTGTCCGGGTTGCGCAAGTTTCGCTAATATTTGCCACGCAGAGATTCCCACCCACGGTAGAGAACGTGCCCGCGCCATCCCTTGCACAAATGCCACACCCACCCTTGTACCGGTGTAAGAACCCGGTCCGACATCGACGGCAAATAAATCCACGCCGTTCGCGAGCATTGGTTGTGTAAATTCGTGCAATACCTCACCGGTATTCAGCGGAGAAAATTCTTTCCACCGAAACTCATCGCCCTCACTCCACACGACGCCGGCTTGGGATTGTGATGTAGATATCGCCAGTACTTTCACCAACCGTCTCCCAATGTGACGCGACGACACTCATCCTGAAAAGTAAAATGCAAATGACGCGTTTCCTTAGGTAATCGGTTCGGAAATTTATCCGACCATTCGATAACAATGCGAGGGTGGGTATCTACCAATTCATCCCAACCGATGGCATCCAATTCACTGTTACGCTCAATTCGATACCAATCGCAATGAATAAAGGGGAGTTTGCCATCGTATTGATGAATAAGGGCAAACGTCGGGGAACTGATGGCGTCCGTGATGGCTAAACCTTGCGCGAGACCCTTCACCACGGTTGTTTTCCCGGCACCCAATTCACCGGTTAACCCAAGTACCCATCTTTCGGGTAAGACGCTTGCAAGAAACTCGCCAAAACGTACAGTGTCTTGTTCAGTTGCAAGTACAATACTCGAACCGGTATGTAATGATTCACTCATTTTGCTTTTTTGGGCGTCAGTGTGATGACCGGGAGTATCAGTTCTTCAAGTGAAATACCACCGTGCTGAAAACTTTCCCGGTATTGCGTTGCATATTGGTTGCTGTTCGTGGGATATACGAAGAAATTATCTTCCTTCGCAATCAAGTACGTTGTGTTAATGCCCCGCTTCGGCAAAAACCAATCCAACGGACGATCGATAAACAGCGCTTGCCTGCGGTCGCATTTTAGATTACGCCCGTATTTGTAGCGCATCCCTGATGATGCTTCCCTATCCGCCATTACTTTCGCCGGTTTTCTCCCCCGGGTACTGCCGTGGTCGCTCGTTAGTACGACAATCATTCCCGCTTTCGCAAATGCTTCCAAAACGTTGGGCAGCGTACTGTGACGATACCAGTTTCGTACGACATCACGGTATGCCGCCTCGTTCGGAACCAAGTCCCTCATTACGGCAACCGCACTGCGGGAATGGGCGATTTGGTCGACAAAATTGAAAACGAGCGCTGTCATTTGCGAAGTCGTGTAGGTTCCCAATTTACGGTCGAGTTGCGCCCCTTCATCCGGGCTGTTGGCTTTGGCGTATTTGATTTCACCGGAAAGCTGGATATTATTCTGCTTGAGTTGTACTTCCAGCAACTCTTTCTCGAAGCGATTTGCGGAAAAATCATCTTCATCGGCAAGTGTAAATAAATCGGGATAATTTTTTTCTATTTCGCTCGGAAACAATCCGGCGAAAAGCGAATTTCTTGCATAGGGTGTCGCCGACGGGAGCACACCGAGATAGGTATTGCGCTCGATGTCGTACAGTGGACGAATCAAAGGTTCCAACGCGAGCCACTGGTCGAGCCGCAGACAGTCGATGACAATAAACGCGACCGCTTTATTTTTTTCGAGATGAGGAACAACATATTCAGCGACAACATGCGGCGACATTATCGGGCCGTTTTGGTCACGTACCAAGTCGCGGTAATTTTGCTCGATGGTTTTTGCAAAATCGACGTTGGCTTGTACCCGCAGTTCCTGCAAAGTCCCTTGCAGCGCATCATCGGCATGTTGTTCATCGACCAGTTCGACTTCCCATTTCGAAAGCTCGGTGTGGAACTCACTCCATTCTTCGATGGTCGAGGATGAAGTGATTAACGATTGCAGACGGTTAAATTCTGTGAGGTATGCTCGTTGAGTTTCACTCCGCACCAGTTGCTGGCCTTCCAAAACCCGCTTCAATACGGCAAGTACTTGACTACCACGTATCGGTTTGACGATAAAATCGGATAATTGATGCGAAAATGCTTCGTCGATTAGCGCTTCATCTTCGGACTGCGTAATCATAATAATCGGCACATCGGGACGCGCCGCACGAAGCTCCGGCAACACTTGTAATCCCGATTTACCAGTCATCATCTGGTCGAGCAGGACGGCATCGAACGCAAAATCATGGAGCCGCGAAAGCCCGTCTTCCGGGTTCGATACCCCTTCGACTTCATATCCGCGTTCCTGAAGAAATAAAATATGGGGACGCAGAAATTCGATTTCGTCATCAATCCAAAGAAGTTTATACAATAGGTTTCTCCCGGTTAATTGCCGCTTGCAGGCATTTGACGTATGCCTCATAGAACGCGCGGGCTGCAGGGTAGGGTTCCAATGCTTGCAAACCGTTACGGATAGTATGTTCGTCACCGCGTGCTACCGGCCCGGTGGCGGCATTTACCGCACCAACCCGCAGTGCATTGAGTGTTGCATTATTCACCATCTCGAACACCACCCGTGACAGTACACCTTTTGGCAATGACGTAGTCTCCGATAGTTGTTCAATTGACGCGACGAGAGCAAACGGAACATTTGCGGCAAGCTGGCTGATCAGGTGAATGAACGGTTTCTCTTCGGCACGCACGACAATCGCTTTGCACTCAATCAATTCGCAGAATGTTTTGCCCCACTTTATCGCCTCAGAAGTACCGGATAAATTGATAAGCGAGTTTTTCCACTCTTCGGGATTTTTTCCAAGCAGGGAACGCATGGGGTGAAACGAAAGATATTCACCATCATCGTTAAATAATGGTTTAAGCAGCTCCGGCGAATGCCAACCGGAAGTGTGCAACGCCATTTTCGGTTTTGCACCGGCATCGCGCCATGTTTCGATAATATCTGATAACTTATCGTCGGGAACACAAAACCAAATCCGATCCGGCTCACCAGCATGGATTTCATGATTTACCCGGAACCGGTGGCTGCCAATTTTTTCGGTAGTTGCTTTCGTGTCGAACAAAGTAACGTGTGATTCGTTCTTCCGTTCCGCCGCGGCAATCAATAGCCCGACACGCCCTGCACCGACTATCCATACGGTTTCTGGTTTCCCGGTTTTATTTTTTTGTTTTGCGTTACTCATTCGTTATTGCGATATGTTTCGTTTCCGAATTTCCAAATCTGCCAACGATTGCACCAAAATCACCACCGTCGATTAACCGTTTCGACAACTCATCCGCTTTATCCGGTGACACCGCAAACAACAATCCACCAGATGTTTGCGGGTCGAACAATAAATTCATCAATGCTTTATCTTCTACCTGAACTTGCAAATTCGCTGATGAGTGAATCTGATTGCGATGAAGACCTCCAGCGAGATTGGAACGGTTATGTGCCAGTTCGTACGCGGTTTCCAATAGAGGTACTTGTTTCGCAAAGATAGTCAGTGACAAACCGGATGCTTTGACAAAATCGAATGCATGCCCGATTAGTCCAAACCCGGTAACATCGGTGGCGCACTTCACACCGCAGTCACCCGCGACTTGCGCGGCGTGGGCATTCAACCGGATTAATGAAGTGCTTAGCGCTTTCGAGCCCACTTCGGAAATATTTCCATTTTTTTCCGCTGTCGCCAACACACCAGTTCCAATTGCTTTCGTGAGCACGAGTAAATCGCCGTCGTGCGCACCGGCTTTTGTCATTAGCCGGTCGGGTGCGACGATTCCGGTAATTGAAAAACCGAATTTCACTTCCTTATCGCGAACCGTGTGTCCGCCAAGTAATACGCAGTGCGCTTCTTTGAGCTTAATTTGCGCCCCTTCGACAATTTCCGCCGCGACTTCCGGTGGAAGGACATCGGGGAAACACGCGATGCTAAGCGCACTCATTGGAATGCCGCCCATCGCATACACATCGGACATTGAGTTTGCCGCAGCCGCCATTCCAAAGGTGAGCGGCTCATCGACAATCGGGGTGAAAAAGTCAACCGTTTGGACGAGCAAATCCCCGCTGGGCGTGCGTATCACTCCCGCGTCATCTAATGCCGATAATCCGACTAATACGCGCGAATCAACCATCGGTTCGAT
>CAZPUW010000184.1:1251-6023 GCA_964589795.1 uncultured bacterium | reverse complement strand
ATGGAATTGTCATTATGACGAAAACCACCGTCGTCCTCATCCACTGGAACGCTGACGAAGCAGCAACTCGAATCGAAGAACTTATCGCATTGGGCTTTAAAGCTGCCCATTTCCTCCCGAAAGGAAGTCCATCACTCAAAACATTTGATGCCTACCCCCCAGCAGTATTCGTTATCGACTTATCCCGTCTCCCTTCCTACGGAAAAGAAATTGCCCTTTCGCTACGTGAACGTAAATCAACCCGAACCATTCCTCTTGTCTTTGTCGGTGGCGACCCGGAGAAAGTGGCCAAGATTCGCATAGTGCTTCCCGATGCCGTATATACCCAGTGGCGATCCATCCGCAGTGCCATCCGTACCTCCATCGCTACCGCGCCAGAGCAACCGGTCATCCCCACTCCTTATATGGATCGCTTCGCCGGACGTCCGCTTGCAAAAAAACTCGGACTCAAAGAGCACATGACCCTCGCCGTCCATAACCCACCCGATACTTTTCTTTCGAACACTGACAAACCAACCGGATTGACCATACACAACGATGTGAAAAAGAAACGTGACCTCACAATGTGGTTTGTCCATACGGAAAAAGAATATCGTACGCAATTCGCGCGTACCGCGAAATCTGCCGCTGGAGCCAACCTCTGGATATGTTGGCCGAAAAAGTCGGGCAAAATAACGAGCGATTTATCTGAGACTATCGTCCGGGAAGTGGGACTATCTGCGGGATGGGTTGACTTCAAGGTATGTTCCATTGATGATGATTGGTCGGGACTTCTATTCAAACAACGAACCAGAGAGCGATAACCTTTCTGGACATAGAGTGCAGGTTTATTCTTATATCCACTAAATTTCGTAGTATATTGCGAGCCACCAATCGAAGGAAACATGAGCGATTTACCCAAATTCAATACTGTATTACTGGAAAAGAACGAGAACATTCTAACGATTATATTGAATCGTCCTGAAGTTTTGAACGCATTCAATGATGAGCTCGGTACCGATTTACTGAACGCGATGAAATTTGCGGAAACCGACGACGACACGCGCTGTATCGTCATTACCGGTGCACGGCGCGCATTCTCCTCCGGCGAGGATATGAAAGCGCACTTTGCGAATCCCCGTCCGTTGAGCGTCACATTGGATAAGCGATATCACCCGCTTGTCCGCAAAATTCGCAGTATCCCGAAACCGGTAATTGCGCGCGTAAACGGTGTTGCGGCAGGTGCCGGGTTGAATTTGGCGTTGATATGCGACCTCCGAATCGCCGCCGATAGTTCGCGGTTCGCGATGGTCTTTGTCAATATCGGATTGGTTCCTGATTGCGGCGCGATGTTCCTGTTGCCGCGTCTGATTGGCTACGGACGTACCTTTGAATGGATGACAACCGGAGATATCCTCAGTGCCGAGAAAGCGCTTGCGTGGGGACTTGTCAATCAAGTCGTCCCGACCGATAAACTGGATGAAGCGGTAATGACGTGGGCGAAAGCCTATGCCAGCGGCCCGACGAAAACGTATGCGCTGATTAAACGTGGTATTAATGCCGCGATGGATCAAACATTCGAACAATCGTTGAATTACGAAATGTGGTTACAGGATTTGGCGGGCGATACCGAAGACAGCAGAGAGGGTGTTCGCGCATTCAACGAAAAACGTCCCGCGAATTATACCGGGCAGTGACCCGTTATCTGTTGCCTATCGCCGGGATTCGTTATATTAACAACAGGATTTAGTTTCGAGGAGACATGTTACTTACAACCAGAGCGCTTTATTTTCGCGACGGTAAAAATGTGATTGTAATATCGCCGGAGCTTGGCGTTACGTCGTGGGGCACGTCGGTGGACGATGCGACCCGCAACCTGAAAGAAGCAATCAAGCTGTATTGCGAAACAGCGCGCGACCAAAACGAATTGACCGAGACATTGGAAGATGCCGGCTACCAGCGCGAAACGCCCGACTCGGCGTGGACACCGCCTGCATTAGTCGAGCAACAAGACGTGGAAGTGGAATTCAATGAGCAGTAAAACCATACCGGCAAGGTACGTCCATCGCGCAATCGAGTTGGATGGTTATCTGCCGAAGAAACATTCCGAAACCCATATTGCGTATGCCGGTCGCCATGGCGGAAATCTGGTCGTTGTCCGTGCGTCGGGGGACGTACCGATGATGCAAATCCGCTGGATACTGGAAACGGCGGGGATTCCGCGCGCGCGCTTTCTTGCCAATGTGGCGAAAGCGAAGGGGGAACCGCGCAAACGCTATTCGTTACTTACCACGATTTTAGCGAAACCGGAAGGAACTAATAAGAAATAGGGATCAGGGAATGGGCAACTGGGAGCAAGTCATTGCGAGGAATGCGTTGAAAACGCATGACAAAGCAATCTCATAGTTGTTCAGATTCGTTGTATTTATATGAGATTGCTTCGTCGCTTCGCTTCTCGCAATGACAGGCATCTACACGTTTTTGGGGGGATAAAAATGATTGAGAGGGTTTCTAAAGAGCCGTTGCGTGTCCGTGAAGAGCGGATGCAGGCGAAGCTATCGGCGGGGGAACCGATTGAATCGCCCGATGAAATGTCCGACGTCTATTACGACGATCTCTGTAACCTGCTGTTGATGCAGGCGGACAGCGAACTTGCGGGCGGATTCGGATACCAGCCGTGGATTTCCAAAGCACCGGGTATGACGGAAAAGTATAACGTAGCGATTATCGTCAAGGACGAGATTCGCCACGCGTATGCCTGTTATGGTCTGCTTGAGAAACTCGGTTTTCCGGTACAGGAACATATTCAGCAGCACGATTTCCAACTGCGGGTCGATGCGGAGAATTTAGGTGCGAACCGTGCCGCCGACGATAAGCGGGTCAACATTTTTTATTATCCGATTGACACATGGGCGGATTTTGTGTCGTTCAATTTCTGTATGGACAGAGGAGCGGGACACCAGCTTGAGGATGCGCTTCATTGCAGTTATGGCCCGTGGAACCGCACGATGGAAGGCATCTTCAAGGAAGAGATGATGCACGTCGGACATGGCGAAATGTGGGTCGAGAAGTTTGCGAAGGGTTCGAAAGAAACGCACACCGAAATTCAGACAGCGCTGAACAAATGGTATCCGCGCACAATGAATATCTTCGGACGAGGCGGTTCGCGGCGCAACGAGGAGTACCGCAAACTCAAACTCAAATTGCGCGACAACGACGAAGTGCGCAACACATACAAGGAAGAGGTCGCCGGACTGTTGGAAGATTACGGCCTCGAATTACCCGAGTGGCAACCTGCAGAGTAAATGGTAGATGCGACAATCCTGTCGCGTGTCCAGTAATTTTGGTAGGGGCGGTTCGTGACCGCCCTTTTTTTATTGGGTGGTACAGGTCTCCAGACCTGTAGAGATAGTAGGGGCGAACCCCCGCGTCCGCCCGCAATCGTCCGACAATTTTGTCGGGCGCGGGAGCGTCAGTGAGTGCTGCATTCTTGTCGCGGAACTTGATTTGGGCGCTTCTCGAACCAACCTTTTTTTACCTATTGTGGAAGCAATGAAATGCAGACGTTTTATTCAGATGTAAAAAAAATTGTAAAATTTTAAAAAGTAGATTCGGTGTGTACAAGATAGAGTCAAATACTTAAAGAGAGCTTAGGTAATTTAATTCCTTAATCAACTTTTCTACCTGTTTTATCCGATCACGTGTAAGTTCTGCAGCAGCCATTGCTCTTACCATTGGCGCTATGGAACCACCTTCATAAGTTAATCCTTCAATGTCCGCACTATTTTTCAAGAAGGTTTCCCAAGCAACGGTGGCAGATTTGAATTTTTCTACTTGCTTGTCCGAAAGTAAATTTATCGCTTCATTATTTAACGAAATAAGAAGTTCCGTTTCTCTTTTGAACTCTTTGAAAGCTGAAATATTCATATCTTTCTGAGTAAGTGGTGCGTTCGGATAAAGAATGTTATTTACAAACTCTTTTGAAGCTTTCAAAAAGAGTGCTGAGTGTTGGAAGCATGACTCTAAATCTGACGCATTAATATTATTGTTCAAAACCATTTCGTGGCAAAATATATGTCTAAAATCAAAGGTCTTTGTCACATTTTTAAAGGTATCTTGTGCATCTTGGATAATTGGAACTTTGGGCTTTTTGCCAATCTCTACATCCGAACGATCATAAACTTGCACTAGTGATTGGAGAAATTTTTCTCCAATAATGGCATTCATGCAATTATCAATTTTTTCTAAATTACTTAACGCCGGTAATTGGGAGATTACTTCGCCGATAGATACAGATTGACCATGTAACGCTTTTAGTACATCATAGTATGAATCTGATTTTATTTGGTTTTTCGTAAATAGGTCTTTCGCATTGCTTAGATAAGGTTCCCCCGAATCGATAAGCGATTTTATCGCTGATCGAAAGAAAGACTCGATGCAGGCGACGATTGCGATTGGAAAATAACGTAAGAGTTCAATGTTCTTTGTGTCGCGTTTCTCAAAAGCACCTTGCAACTCGAATAAACGGGAATAGATCTCTCCTTGCCGCGTGCGCATTTCGAGAATTTCATTTATGAGATTCCTACCTGTTGACACTAAAATCTCCTCACTCGTGACACCAAAAAGTTAGTCAGCGCTAATAGGGTTCTATACGAAAAAAATAGTAATATTAATCAACATATCCTGCACTCTTAAAATACTCTAAAAATGTTTTTTTGCATTCAAATAGCCGATTAGTGATCTCTATCGAAGCTCCAAAAGCACGAATATGTGTTTCTAAATAAATAATTTCC
>CAZPUW010000184.1:0-1241 GCA_964589795.1 uncultured bacterium | reverse complement strand
TGCATAAGATATACTCTGAGTTTGGTAGTATGATTTGGCACACCAAGATTATACTCCTCCCAATTACGGTTATGTAATGGATTTTTATAGTAAGGTAATTCTTTAAGTGCTTTTGTGTCATATCCAAGTTTTTCCAGTAAAAGATAAACGTCACTTTCTAATTTTGATTCTTTTGTTTCCATGCTTTCTAACATTCTTTGAAAGTTATCAAGGATTGTACGGATTTCTTGCATGAGTTCTATAAAAGATATTTTCGAATTAATTTCAATTGCTAGATCGGGCGCTGGATGTTCATTAGTGTGAACTCGTTCTACTTCAATCCAATATTTTTGCATCTCTTCAATTACTTGGTCGATTACACGACCACTGACTTCGTAATGACTAGGTCGGTAAATTTTTTCATGTTCGCTCTTAATCTGTCTTAAAGCCGGTGCAGTGAATTTTTCTAACAAAACATCTACGGTTCGATGATGTTCATAACACAATAACATCAAATTGGAAGCAGAATTGAGCTGACTTTTCTCAAAGATTCCTTCAAATCGAGGACTTTGCTCGGATATACCTACAATATGGCATATCTGTCCAACGAATAAATCATCTTCAGTAACTAAAACGTTCTTACAATTTGGAAAAGCACATTTATTACCGGATCTAGCGAACAAAGCTTCAATTGTTCGCCTCGTATAATTTCGTTGAATAACTGTTGTTCTTTTCGTTTTCATTATAACTCTCAAACTAAATGTAAATTACCAGCAGCAAATTCACCACTACAGTCCGAAACTAAACTCGTGATCATCAATGATAGATTATTTTTGTTTTTTTGTGTGTATGCTCCCCTTGCCCATTGCCCAATACCACCTCTTTTCCCGTTCCCTATTCCCCATTCCCTATTCCCCATTCCCTATTCCCCATCCCCTACTTCTTCCCTAACACTTTCGCCGCCTTCCCCATAAATTCAGCGAACGCCTTCTCTTCTGTTCGCGCTTGTGCTTTCTTCCGCGCCGCTTCATAGAGTTCCTGCAAATACGACGACCGGCAAATCCGAATGCACTGGTCTTTATTATCGAGCAATACTTCAACTTGGGTATCAGGACCAATCTTGAGTTGATTAAGGAATGCCTTATCCAAAATCACCGCATAACTGCGCCCCAACTTGATCAACTTTTTACTCATTAGTAACCTCCTGATGGCTTAAGCTTAACTTATACTAAGCTTATATTAAGCTTATATCAACACCCTCT
>CAZPUW010000183.1:0-6044 GCA_964589795.1 uncultured bacterium | reverse complement strand
ATCGATTTGTCACGTCAGACAAGCGGGGTATATTTCCTGCAAGTGAAGACAAACGGAATCATTACTACGCGTAAACTCGCACTACTTAAATAGCAAAACCATCAAGTTATGGAAAAGAGGCGCACGTTCGTGCGCCTCTTTTTTTTCTAAAAAACAGTAACTAAGTAATTAACAATATTATTGCGCATATAATAGAAATAACAAAAAACGAAAGCTTTCATTGCAGGACTTAAACGGGCGCTCTAACTTTCTCGTACTATTAAATGCCAAATTAAAATAGGTTGTTAAATGTTTGGCTTTGTATGACGGCGAAGGAAGGGGGGGTCCTATGAAACTTCGTACTGCTTTATCTGTGTCCACACTATTGGTTTTCACATTGCACTTTAGTGCGCAGGCATACCCGCGCACTATGTTATTAGAAGAATTGACCAGCTCCACGTGTCCTCCATGCTATTCTGCGCAGCAATGGTTGGATCCGTATATGACCAACCGCGGATGGACGAATCCACAAGTAATCGAATATCACATGAATTGGCCGTCGCCCGGAAATGATCCATGGTACGCGGCTAATCCATCGGATAATTCTACACGCAGGGCTTACTATAATGTTAATGGTATTCCAGCGATGTTCATCGACGGCACTGCGGCCCAACAACCAAATTACTCGCCGACACAAGCACAAGTACAAACTTTGATCAATCAAAGAACGGCTGTTGCGTCGCCGCTATGGATTGGATTAAGTCCTACGGTTAGTGCAACGGGTGACTCGGTGATACTGCATGTGAAGGTTGTGTCGAATACCGCTATTAGCGGGAATTATCGCTTACGGATGTTCATCACTGAGCATCATGAACACTGGTCGACTCCAGCACCGAACAACCAAACCGATTTCGAGTACCCGATGTGTATCGGTTGGCCCGACGGTAGTGGTGTCCCATTTAGCCATAGTGGATACACAACCGATACGACGAGCGTTCGCGCCGCATTCTTAATCCGCTCTACCGGATCAGAACCTTATACAATTGATAATGCAGGTCTGGTTGTATTTGTACAAAACGATGGCAGTAGCACAAAAGAAGTACTCCAAGCCGCGTATGCGTCGATACCGCTTACCTCGCCAAACTTGAGTTATGCCGCGTGTGTCGCGACCGACATTTCCGGTAATCACGATGGACGAATCGATGCCGGTGAATCCGGTAACTTGACGGTCACAATTGCGAATGGTCAGAATTTCGCCCCGGCAGTAAACATGACCGCGCACCTACGCACTACGGTGCCCGGTATTACTCTAACCGACAGCGTAGTGGTATACGGTACATTGAATGGTGGATTAGCGGGTGCAAACGATTTCCATCCCTTCCAAATTCAATTAGCCCAGAACTTTCCACCGCAATATGCGACATTCACGCTATATGTGACCGCCGACACTTCCAACTATAGCACGAATTTAACCTTCCGGGTTCGCTTGGGAAGGCCGCAATACTTGTTGGTTGAATCAGATTCGACGGTAGATGTGGCATCGTTCTACGTTACAACTCTACAGAACCTTGGCATCGATTACGATTTGTGGAATCTCGATTCCGTTTCGTTGGCTCAGTCGGAGCTATTGAGCTACAGTAAGTGTATTTGGTTCACCGGGTATCGGCACAACAACATCCTCTCGCCAACCAATAAGGCAAGTATCGAAGAATTCATTTACGAGGGTAAGAAATTACTCTTCACCAGTCAGAATGCCCTTGAGTGGGCCGTGGCAGCCGACTCCGACTTCGCCCGTGACTACTTGCGTGCGACACTTGTATCACCATCCAATAGCATCCATCAGTTCAATGGTGTCACTGGTGACCCCTACTTCGACAACATGTTCCTTCGAACAGTCGGAGCGGGTGGTGCGAGCGATGCCGATAACCCGACCTCTATGCAACCCAGAGGAAACTCGGTCGGCATGCTCCAATACAATGGAATTTCCGATTTCGCCGGTGTCTACTATAGTCAGGGTGATGCCCGGGTAGTGTACCTCGGAATCCCGTTTGAAGCGGTTAGCGGGTCTTCGAGTACACCACGGGATACGTTACTTACCCGTATCAACCAATACTTCGACGGGGCATTAAGCACTCCGGATATTAGTGGCTCGGATCTCCCGAATCGGGTCGTACTCTCGGAAGCATTTCCGAATCCGTTCAACCCGACAACGACCGTTCGGCTCTCCCTTCCGGTCACTTCAAAGGTGAGTGCGGTGGTATATGATATCGCGGGAAGGCAAGTGAAACGCCTGTTTGCGGGCTCGATGAATGCGGGTGTTCACTCCTTCAACATCGATATCTCACATCAGACCAGTGGCGTCTATTTTCTGAGAGTGGAGGCGAACGGAGTTACCTCGTTACAAAAGTTGGTTCTCATGAAATAGAGAATTTCACCGGAAAATGATGAGGTGCATGAGGATGCACCTCATTTTTTTTGTCGCGAAGATTCGATGGAACCCTTATTACACAATAGTTTCGGTGATTCATCATTTTATGATTTTCGTGATGTGTGAGTGGAATTTTGCTCGTGAATCGCAAAATTTTGCGTGTGATCGCCGGACGAGATTCTAAAAAAAAATGTCATTTGCCTCTTGCATTTGAGTACAAGATGAATTTATGTTAGACATGTGTGAATCGATTCGGAGTTTTATCTGTTGAATCGCTTCAGTCGAAATCAGAGTTTTTTCTGAGTTCGAGACACAATCCGAACACAATCATTCGTTCGATTTTCCCCGATCGGGCGATAGTGAGCGGGTTAGCAGGTTTCATCGAAGACGGAAGAGGAGCCGAAAGCGATGAAAAAAATCGATGGGGACGATGTCCGAATTTTCGGGCTCGCAGGACTGAAATGGCAAACCCCTACGGAGATGAAAATGGCAGAAGCAAAAAAAGCGGCCCCCAAAAAGGCAGCGAAAAAAGCGGCTCCTAAAAAAGCAGTGAAGAAAGCTGCACCGAAGAAAGCCGCCCCGAAAAAAGCAGTGAAGAAAGCTGCCCCCAAGAAAGCAGTGAAGAAAGCCGCCCCAAAGAAGGCAGTGAAGAAAGCCGCCCCGAAGAAGGCAGTAAAGAAAGCTGCACCAAAGAAGAAAGCAGTAAAGAAAGCCGCCCCGAAGAAGGCAGCACCTGCTCCGTCGGCACCGCCGGCGATGGGAATGTAACCAATCGGTTTTTGTTACCGAATCCTACAAACAAAACCCCTGCCATCCGGCAGGGGTTTTCGTTTGTATCCCCTCGTTTCGTTATCTTGTGTCTTACAATCTGAGTAAATCTTATGGCTGGATGGATAGATACGCATTGCCACATTACCGATGAGGCATACCGCGCTGACCGGAGAGAAGTCATTACGCGGATGGCCGAGCTACAGGTCGACCGGTGTGTCACCCTTGGTGTCGATATCGAATCGAGTATGCTCGCCCGTAATCTCGCATACTGTCACCCGACGGTCATTCGATATTGTGCGGGTGTTCATCCCCATGACGCCGATCGCCAGAATGTTGAGGAGCGCTCCTCTGAACTTGAACGGCTATGGAATGATCCATACTGTATCGCAATAGGAGAGATTGGACTCGATTTCTTCCGCGATTATGCCTCGACCCCGGCGCAAGAACGAAACTTTCGTGCGCAACTGCTCGCGGCGAAAAGACTTAACAAACCGGTAGTCATTCATAATCGAAATTCCGAGACACGAATATTAGAGCTGTTGGATGAAACCCGTTACGATGGAAAAGGCATCTTCCATTGTTTCTCAGGGGACGAGCAATTCGCGCGGGATGTAGTCGCTCGGGGATTCTATGTTAGCTTCGCCGGAAATATTACTTACGAGAAATCTACATTGGTTGAAGTCGCGAAAACCGTACCGCTTGATAAATTGTTGATTGAGACCGACGCCCCGTGGCTTACACCGGCTCCGAACCGCAAACAGCGGAACGAACCCGCGAATGTCGCGCATACCGGGGCATTTCTTTCCAATGCGCTAGGTATCGACAAGACGCAGTTGATGTTGCAGTTAACCGCAAACTTTAATTCCTTATTCAGGTAGTACTAATTTATTTCTTTTCAGAGACGAGACACGAATGAAACTTGTAGCTTATGCAGTGGATGGACACCAGCGTCGAATCGGTGTACTTGAAAATGAAGCGATATGGGATCTGCGCGATTTATTGGTCGCACTTGCAAAGCAACGTGACTGGCCGGTTCTTCCTATTTTCGATTTCGCTGACCTGTTCGCTGCTCCTTCATTTGCCTCCCACGAAACATTGAAGGCGGCAAAAGAAGCCGCTGTGGGTAAGGCGTATGTCCATGAGTTGTCGAGAGTAAAGTTACTCGCTCCGTTCGCGAAGGGTTCGAAAATGATTGCCATCGGGCGCAACTATGCCGCCCATGCAAAAGAGCTTGGCAATGAAGCGCCCGACGAACCGATTTACTTTGCAAAACTCGCGAGCACAGTTATCGCACCTGGCGAACCAATTATCATGCCGAGCGAATCACATCGCGTTGATCACGAGGGAGAATTGGCAGTGGTGATTGGAAAGCGTCTGAGCAAACCGAAAGACGAGCAGGAAGCGATGTCGGCGATCTTTGGTTACACCATTGCGAATGATGTAACTGCGCGGGACTTGCAGAAAGCGGCGGGGGCGAAAGGCCAGCCGTGGACACGTTCGAAAAATTACGATACTTTTTGTCCGCTTGGTCCTTCGATAGTAACCGCGGATTCTTTTTCACCCGATGCCGTGAATGTCAAAGTGACAGTAAATGGAGTAGTGAAACAGGATGGCAATACCCGGGACTTTATATTTAGCGTAGGAAAATTGTTACATTTCGTATCACAAAATGTAACGCTTGAGCCGGGAGACGTGCTTCTTACCGGAACACCGGAAGGGGTTTCCTCGTTGAATCATAACGATGTCGTGACTGTCAGTATCGACGGTATCGGCGAACTAACCAATCCCGTTGCATAACGGATTAGCGGTAACCAAGAACTGTATGACCAGCCACCAATCATCTAACTCCACCTACCATTTTTGGAAATTGGAAGGGACGGGTAACGATTTTGTTTTCTTCGATGGATTCACTGAAGAAGGACAGGCGTTTGTCGCTACCATAACATCAGAGCGGATACAAAAAATTTGCGACCGCCATTTTGGCATTGGTGCCGATGGGATAATCGTTCTTTCGCGTGGAAATAATGCACCGCTCTGGATGCGATACTGGAATGCCGACGGAACCATCGCTGAAATGTGCGGCAATGGGTTGCGTTGTACAATGCACTTTGCGAAACTGCGTGGCTACCACGTTAAGTTCCAAAATACCGTCGAGCTTCCCACTGGTGGCGGTGTGGTAACGGTGACCCCGCTTACCGATGATGTGTATCGGGTTGAAATGCCGCGTCCCACATTCGACCGTAAAACAATTCCAATGACTGGAAGTGGTGAGGCACGGGAGACAATCGAAATCGACGGGAAAAAGTGGGAAGGATTTGGCGTGAATGTCGGGAATCCCCACTTTGTAATTATAGTACCGGAGTCTACTGAGAAATTGGCGACGGTCATCGGGTCACAAATCGAGACACATCTCCTCTTCCCACAAAAAACCAATGTCGAGTTTGCTCAAATCCTATCACGGAACGAAGTCAAGCTGTGGGTGTGGGAGCGTGGTTGTGGCATCACACTTGCCTGTGGTAGTGGTGCGACGGCAACTGCGGCTGCGCTCGTTAAAGCGGGTAAACTCGATGCCGACTTCCCCATTACAATGCACTTGCCCGGTGGTATATTAAAGCTGGAAGTATCATCCCATACCGGCGATGTTACACTTACCGGCCCGGCAAGAGTCGCATTCGAAGGCGACATTGTCATAAACGGCACATTCGTTTAACCAAGCGATACACACGATTTTAAAGAGGCAGAATGTTCGGTCGAATAGGTGAAGGTGTCAAAATACTGTTGATTGCTATATTCGGCATCTTTGCGCTCGAATGGCTACTCAACACCGATTGGGCGGATAGGTTTGCCTTGGTTCCTGCCATGGTAA
>CAZPUW010000182.1:0-6100 GCA_964589795.1 uncultured bacterium | reverse complement strand
AATCGTTCAACCGTGTAGATGAATTTAATGCAGCATGTGATTCCGCCGAGAATCGTATGAGCGGGCTTAGATCTTCCGCGCCGGGTTATGCGTATCTTTCGTTCGGGTTGGTGAGTAGTTTTCGCGCAACTATTGCCATGCGGCAGGAAAAATGGATAACCGCGATGCGCGCTTCAATGGCAATGAAATCGGAATTGGAAGATGCTTTAGCAGCCGATTCGTCGTTGACCGATAGTTACGTTGGACTTGGGAGTTTTGATTATTGGTCATCCCGAAAATTACGGTTCCTGCCTTTCTTCGGAGATAACCGTGAACGTGGCATCAGGAATATTAAACGGGCTTTGCATTTCAGTCGTATCAATACTGCAAGTGCCGCAACGGCCTTGATTTGGATTTATATCGACCGTGGCGATAACGCGCTTGCACTCGCAATGGCAAAGGATGAACTTAGTAAATATCCCGAAGCGCGAAGTTTTTTGTGGGCCGCTGCGGAAGCGGCTTATGCGATGGGCGACTGGAAAAACGGAATGGCATATTATCAGCAAATTCTTGCAAGTGTCCGCTCCGACCCGAATCAAAATAATCATTTTAATGAATTGGGCTGTTACCACCGGCTCGCTTCGATGTCGGTGAAAACCGGTGATACAACTGCGGCACTTGGGTACGTGAATAAAGGATTATCCATGAGATTGACACCCGATATTCGCGACCGGAAGAAAAAAGACTTAGCCGATTTTAATCGATGGTTGAAAGAATGGTCAGGTACAACGAATCGTGAATGAATTTATTACCACATCCGAGAAATCAATCATCGAACGCATTGCAACGATTGCGAATGCGAAGGGAATTCCACTCCGCATCATTGGGGGTTTCGTTCGAGACCGCCTCTTGCTTGCCGATAAAAGATTACTGACTCCACCAAAGCTCGAAATCGACTTTGTCACTACTTCCGACGCCATGGCGTTAGCAGAAAGCGTTGCCACGGAGTTCCCCGGTGCGCGCTGTTATACCTATGGGCATTTTGGCACAGCCCGCGTGGATTGGAATCAGTGGGCATTTGAATTTGCTACTGCGCGTGTTGAATCGTACCAACCAGATAGCCGCAATCCCGATGTGGTTCCGGCAAGTTTTGAGGAAGATGCCTCCCGACGCGACTTCACAGTAAACGCACTGGCATGGGGAGTGGGTGGTGATGAATTGGGTGTCTTGTTCGACCCGTTTCACGGTATTCGGGATTTGGAACAAGGCATTCTCCGAACACCACTCGATCCCGAAAAGACATTCAGCGACGACCCCCTGCGAATGATGCGGGCTGCCCGTTTCGTCGCCAAGTTGGATTTTACTCTCGACAAAACAACCGAAGCGGGAATACGTGATCAAGCAAGCCGCATCTCGATTGTTCATCTTGAACGTATTGCCGATGAGTTTCTACAATTAATGGCGGCGCCAAAGCCGCATCTCGGTTTGAGGGTACTCATCGAAACCGGAGTCATGGCGCAGGTTGTCCCGGAAATTATGGAGTTGGACGGTGTCGACCAACGTGGCCGGCACAGCCATAAGGATGTCCTTGCCCATACCCTGCAAGTTGTTGAAAATGCCGCATCCCTTTCCGACGATATTATTGTCCGGCTCGGTGCGTTGTTTCATGATATCGCCAAACCAGCGACAAAAAAGTTCATACCCGGAACCGGATGGACGTTTTATGCCCATGAGATACTCGGCGCGAAAATGATTTACCGGATTTTCCGGCGAATGCGGTTTTCCAACCAACTCTCGAAGCAAGTCAGCCGGATTACCCGCCTCCACATGAGGCCGGTTCACCTCTCCCAAGAGGGGGTAACCGATAGCGCTGTCCGCCGCCTCCGGGTCGATGCCGGTGAGGATTTGGAAAGGTTATTGAAGCTATGCCGTGCCGATATTACCAGCGCTAACCCTGCGCGGGTGCAACAATATCTTCACAACTATGAACTTATGGTTAACCGCCTTGATTTAGTCGATAAACGCGACCACCTTAGTGCATTCCAATCTCCGGTGCGTGGAGACGAAATTTCGGCGTTGTTCGGTATCCCATCCGGTCCAAGAATTGGGATGATTAAAACCGCTGTTGAGGAAGCCATTCTTGATGGCGAGATAGAAAATGAGTACGAAACGGCGAAACGCTGGTTACTCGAACACAAAGACATGTTTTTATCGCAACCCGAATCGCGTGTTCGGCGTAAAGCGCTTCACGAATTGGACGAGCGACAGCTCGAACGGTTATTAACCGCTACGAAGGAACAACATGGAAGAGACGAATCAGACGAACCAAGTGAATGAACCCGTTGAACCAACGGTCACTTCGGCACCACAACCTACTTTACCTCCTGTAGGAAACCTTGCGTTAATCGGGATGGTTTTCTCCGACCCGTACCGGCTTGGTAAATATATTTTGGAAAAACCAAGTTGGTGGCTGCCATTTGTGATTTCTGCGATTTTGGCCGCATCGTTTACTTTGGTCGGTCAAAAACAAATGTTGGCGATGACTCAGCACAAAATGGAACAGCAGTTTGCCCATCAATCCGCCCAATTACCCGCTGATAAACAACAAGCGGTGATTGATATGGCATTGAAAGCGACAAAGATTACTGCACCGATATTTGCTCTATTCGGATCGATGGCTTTTTCCGCAATCGGCGCTCTCATTTTACTCTTTGTCTGCAATCTGTTGATGGGCGGTACTGCGAAATTCAAGTATTTATTTGCGGGACTGTTTTGGGTAGAACTGATTTCATCGTTAAGTGTGTTGATAAAACTACCAATGGTGATAATTCGTGACACTTTCGATGTCCCGATTGGCCCTGCTGTTCTGTTACCCGAAGGTTCCGAAGGATTTCTCTATACATTACTGTCAGGGTTGGATCTATTCGCAGTCTGGATGGCGATTGCGGCGGGAATGACAATTGCTGCGATTTACAATTGGTCGAAAGGCAAAGGGGTAACCGTCGTGTTGCTGATATACATCCTGCTGTTGCTCGCGATGGCTGGTTTATCCACGCTGGGCTCCAATGGAGGAATTCAAATTCAGGCCCATTAAACTTTTACTACCCTAAGTAACTCTGATAGTTAGATGTCGATTGTCGAAAGCAGGGGCGTTGAATTACGCCCCTGTTTAACGAAACTGGTATTTAACTGCAACTTTTCTTTTTCTCTTTGACACTCACCAATTAACGAAGTAAACCGAACTTCAGAACCATATGTAGCGTATCACTTATATTAGTTTTGGTAAACTTCGGGAGGAACACTTGATCGGACTTCTTCACAATACGTATCGATGGTTATTCATCGCACTTATTCCGGTATTCGCTATGGCGGTGCAACCTGTTCGCTATGACCGCGATACCCCGCAAACATTTGATGATTTATTTCAGCAAGCACTGAAATACAATGGAACATACCGTTCTACTTGGGAAGAACAGATTCTTGCCAAATACACCCTATACCGTGCTTGGGGAAATTTCTTACCGAATCTGAATGGTAATGCATCTTTCTCGAATCACACGAATAACTCCACTGAGGGTTCGTTCTCAAACGGCATATACTATCCTCCGAACAAATCCAGTTCAAGTTCGAGTAGTTATGGCTTGTCCAGCACATTGGAAATATGGGACGGCGGAGCCCGGTATGGAACGTTGGATAATGCGCGTATTGCCGTAAAAGCGGCACCCGTGACGTTGACGCAAGCCGAACTCCAACTCGCATATAATCTTCGTCAGTCATTGAATACCGCATTTGCCAGTGCCGAGGTCCTGAAGGCAGCTCGTAGTTCGCTGTCATTAAAACAAGAGACCCTTCGTCTTGCCGACGCAAAGTATAAACTTGGTGCAACGACAGAAATTGACGTTTTATCCGCGCAAGTACAAGTCAACACTGCACAAAGTAATTTGTTGCAAGCAACGCAAGATTCCACGATTGCCCGCGCGAAGCTCAATCAAGTTATGGGAGTTGCGATTACGAGCAATTACCCGTTAGCACCGCTTACCGAGCATGGTTACGAACTTCCCCCCATTGATTCGGTTACTTCGGTAGCAATGACCCATTCACCTTCGAGTCTACTCGCTTTATACGATAATGAAAAGGCGTATAACGATTTGCGCGTCGCGAGAGCAACATGGTGGCCTACGGTAAACCTTACGGAAAGCTACAACATATCGAATCAATCCAATCTCGTGAACAAGTGGTCATTAGCAGAGGATGATAAAGCCGGTACGCTGGCGTTGACCATTAACTATCCATTCTTCCTCGGATTCCAGAACGCACAAACACGGGAAGTGGCGAGAGTTACGAAGAAACAGGCCGATTGGGCATATAGCGATAAAATGCTGGCAATCGAAGAATCGGTACGGGAAAATTACTCAAGCTTAGTTCGAAGTAAAGAACAACTCACGACAGATTCATCAAGTGTCGAATTAGCGACAAGACAACGACAACTGGAACAGGAACGCTATCGGGTAGGTTCCTCAACATTGTTGAATGTTCAAAATGCGCAGGATGCCGAACTAAACTCCCAAATTCAACTTATTCAGGAAGAGTTAAACGAACGTGCGGCACGCGCTCTTCTTGAATATACCATAGGAAACAAACTGCCCGAGAAATAGGAGGCGGTTACGAAAAACAAGAAAATCATCTGGATTGCCATTGGAGCCATATTAGTCGGTGGCGCTATCGGTGCGAATTTTTATCGGACACGGGATCGTGGCACCGAAGTAAAGTGGGCGGTCGCAAAAGTCGGAACGCTTGTAGAAACCGTTTCCGGTTCGGGGCGCGTCCAGAGTGAACTTGGCGTGAAAGTATCTGCTCAGGTTGCCGGCAAAATATTAAAGTTGAGTGCAATCGAAGGCAATGCGGTGAAGCGAGGTCAATTCCTTGCCCAGCTTGACCGTGAACAATATCAAGCGGCTGTCGACCAACAGAAATCCACGTTAAGCAGTGCGCAAGCAAGCTATGAGAAAGCGGAATCCGACGAAAAGCGGATGAAGGGCTTAGCGGATAAACACCTCGTCAGCGACAGCGATGTCGATGCCATCGAATCGCAATTAAAGCAGATGAAAAGCGCGGTTGAGCAAGCAGATGCCGTATTAAAGCAAGCTCAGGACGCCCTTTCTAAAACTACGATTGTCGCTCCGGTCGATGGTGTAATTACCGATGTCAAGAAAAAAGAAGGCGAACTTACCCTCGGTAACCAATTTCAGGAAGATGTTATTCTCGTCATCAGCGATTTGGGTCGTATGACTGTCGAAACCAACGTCGATGAAAACGATGTGGTAAAAATTAAAATTGGTGACTCGGCTCGCGTCATGGTCGATGCGTTTCCCGATACAATCTTGGTCGGCCACGTGACGGAAATTGCCCACACCGCCCAAATCAGCGGTGCCGGAACGCAGGATCAGGTGACCAATTTTCTCGTGAAAATTCGCCTCGACCAAACTTTACCCGAATTGCGCCCCGGAATGTCGGCGACAGTGGATGTTATCTCGGAAGTGAAAGACGATGCAATCTACGTCCCGATTCAGTCGATTACCGTCCGTCAGGAAACGTTGGAACAAAACCAACCGGAAAACGGCGATGTAACGACGCAAGCCCAAAAACGCCTGTCCGACCGCTTGAAACGGGAAAAATTACCCGAAGTCGTCTTCCGGTATAGCAACGGCAAAGCAGTAAAAGTACCTGTGCTTACCGGTATTGCGTCTAATCTTGATATCCAAATCAAGCAAGGCGTAGCGATGGGTGATACCATTGTTACCGGCCCGTATAAGCTGGTATCGAAAGACCTCAAAGAAAACGACGAAATCAAGCTCGAAGACCCGAAGAAAAAAGAAGAAGAGCGTAAAAAAAGGATGCAGGAAAAGAAGTAATTGAACGATTATCGAGATGCAGGAAATAACGCAGCGGTATCAAGCAGGAAAGGAAGTAGTTGAATGATTATCGAGATGCAGGGAATAGCGAAACGGTATCAAATGGGTGAAACGATAGTCAACGCACTTCGGGGTGTCGACTTCTCTATCGAAAAAGGGGAGTACGTCGCAATTATGGGTCCTTCCGGTTCGGGAAAATCGACGCTGAT
>CAZPUW010000181.1:0-6129 GCA_964589795.1 uncultured bacterium | reverse complement strand
GAGCCGAAGAACATTAATAATGTTCCGGTACTATCGAATATTTGAACATTGCCGAACAATGCATCGACGATATACAAATGGCCTTCAGAATCAGTAGCCACACCTTTCGGCCTCGCAAGTGCTCCCGGATTACTGCCTAATTTACTGCAGGTCCGGATATATTTCCCGTCTCGCGTAAATTGCTGAACCCGAAAATTGAACACATCTGTTACATACAAGCCGGTAGAATCTATCCAAAGATGAGTCGGCGTATTCAACCGATTGTTTACATCCCCTTCGTCGCCAAATCGGAAATTCTGTTTTCCCGATAAATCAAATTGTCCTATCTGGTTTCGCTTTGAATCGGCAATCCACAATTGGTTTTCCCTTTTATCCCAAACTATTCCCGCCGGAAGCTGCATGCCGGTATCAAATTCCCGTACCGGTGCCAGTTTGCTTGTATAAACAATTACTTTTCTGGTGGCAGTGTCGATAACATAAACGGAATCGTTTGCGCCTACCGTCAAACCTACAGGAGTACCTAATGTGCCAGAGACAGTCGCGCGTTGTTGTTTATACTTCCCTGCATTCAATCGGTATGAAGTGATCGAACCACTAATATCGACGACATAAATCGTTTCATCTTTACCGACGGCGACTGCTACCGGTTGTTGCAATTCAGGTGGACTATCGGTTCCGGTCAACCATGCGACAAATCCGCTTTTCATTCCAAAATCTTTCGGTGAATGGAATGAATAAAGAAAACGTATCCGTGCCACCTCAGGCGGTGATGGCCACACTATCGAACTTTGTTGCGAGACAACAAATAGACTACGGTGCGCCAGACAGCCGGTAGCCAAAATGGAAGCGGTAAGCAAAATCCACAGTAATGTTCGCATGACTTTATCTCTTTGCAATGCCCCCTCCAATTAAACGGGAAGCATTAACAAAAAACGTCAGATTTCTGTGTGCTTGAAAAATATCTTCTTCCGCCTCAAATTGTATCGAAAACTGTTGTAACTGGTATCGTACTGCGGTTTCAATTCGACCTTGATTGTTGCTACTCGATTGATCCAAAGTATACGACGATTGCGCTGTACAAGAAAGCTCCCGGGTAAAATCATACTCAGCGTTGTTGGTCCAATATTCAACCCGGTGGTAAATCGGTTGGATTGTTTCATTCACAATCAATCCTGATCGTAGGGTCATGCTATGTGAAAACAGAAAAGAAATATCGGTGCGGTTATCAAAACCCCGCTCAAAATTATTTCCTTCATAGTCTCGTAGTGTCAACCTATTCTGTATCGGAAATAACCTAACCGGTGAAAATGTGCAAAGGTTCTCGAATTGATGGCCTGCGGTATATTCGTTAGCAAACGACAACCGGGAGTAGTGTCCGTCAAAAGTGTACATATTCGACCACGTAAAGATTTCGGAGAAACGGTGCTCAACCTGATAAGAACCAGTGCTTCTCACTGTCGCCCGATTGTCGGTTGAACTTGATTTTTCGTAATCAAAATATCCGTTTGCAATAGCCCGGCGCGTATCGTACGTCGTAGACTTGACCGATAAATATTCGGCTCCGGTACTTACAATGTTGTTGACATACTGCGCTTGCGTTGAACCGGTGATTTGCAGCAAACGGTTCAAATTGGTGCGAACGATGGCAGTCCACGACGGCGACAATGTTTGCTTATAATCACCCTGAAGCGAATTCGTAAAAGAATTGGCTCCCTGGCTTTGCGAAGTATTGAAACCATACAATACCATCACTCTTTTTCCGGTTTCCGGTGTGCTTAAAAATCTTGTGCTGAAACGGGTTGTGCGGTAATTATTGTAATTTGCGTAATCGATGTCGGAAGATAAAGTAGAAGTATTATTGAATAAATCCGCTATTCCTTCCAATTGAATTTGCTGAAGCCGCGAGATTCCAGCACCGGCGCGGTCACGGCGTTGTTCATCAAGGAAAGAGGCTTGTACACTTGTATGATCAGTACTTTTCTGCAACCTCAGCGAACTTGTTTGTGAACCGGTAACTCCGAATTGATCCGATTCCGATGAACTGTACAAATAACCTAATTGAATGGAAGGTAACGACGGATACTGAATTAAAACATCAGTTCCGGCTAAGTTGTCGTAAGTGCGGTGTCCATCTTTTCCATAACTGATATCGGTTTGGGTACGTTTCAGATTCAATTGGAAAGATATTGGACGATTTTGAAAAATGTGGCTGTTGAAATCAAACAGGTCGACGGAACGGGTTATCGTCCACATATCTGCAATCTTACGATTAGATTGGTTATACCTCATCCCGTAGTTATAAGACATAAAGTTTGGAGACAGGATATAACCGTGAAGTCCGAATGCGTAATTTTGAAGGAATTCCGAGCCGGTACTACCGGTTACCGGATTGTCGATGTCACGGGACGAACGGTAACCCGATTCAAGCTCCGCCTGAAAAGTTGGGATTTGCGCATAACCCGCCGTTACGAGAAAAAAAAACCGCCTATCAAGCAAAAAGCCGCTCCCCGAAATCTCGGAAAGTGGCATTTGCAGTTCTTCAATACCCACCGCCGGGTTGTGAGAAAAGACGATGAGTTAATCACAATTTAAACGCAATTCAAATTTGCCATCAAGCAATCTACTTAATGTGGCAGGTTAAACAAAGCGCACTTCCACTATTGCTCATCACCAAAAATTTTCCATTCACGTCGCTATGGACATCGTGGCATGAACTGCATTCGACTTGGTCGTGATTTGCACCGTAAAGTTTAACGGCGTTTCCCGTTGCCGGAAGCCGTAATTGTGGTGCTCCACCGTTTGCGTCTTCCGTTATTAATGTCTGATTGAATGCGAAGGATACGGGGTGGTCGTTCGCTAAGTTATTCACTGTATAACCCGTTCCACCACTGCCCGGAAAATTTTCACCAATATTCGGACCCATGCCCGAAGAGAACGGTGAACCGGGGTAATATACATCACCTAACTGATCGTATCCGCCGACCATCGGAATGGGGGAACCATAAGTATGGAGGAGGGCATTCAAAGCGGTGATACCGTCATGGCAGGAAAGGCAAAGTTTCGATTCACCCATCGGCTGATGTCCAATGGGGTCGGCGGAATGATTGATGCCATTAAAGGTTAAACTTGTATAAGGGATGAATGTTTGGGTGGTTGTCGCGCGATTCCAAAGAGGTTTTTGGGATGTGGAAGCCGCGTGTGGAGTGTGGCAATAAATACAAACTTCACCGGTGGGGTCGTTTCCTTGCCAGTTACCGCCGCCGCTAAGCGACAAATCGTGCTTGGTGCCAACGATCTGTGCGTTTGCAGCCATGATACTGCAGAGCCAAAGAGTCAGTACGATTAGAATCAGTCCAATGTGTTGACGTTTCATGACACTCTTTCCTGTAAATCTATTTTAAACTCGGTTGATACTTTATAGAACTATCGCGAACATTTGCCGTTTACTTGATATGACAAGTCAGACATAACGCAGAACCGGTTCTTGATGCATTCAAGAATGGTTGCATGTCGGCTGTCGCACCGAACGAGTGAACATTATGGCAACTTGTGCATTCAATTCTATTACCGGCTTTAAGCGCCCAATTGGGCAGCGTTCCGGTGGCATGTAAAGCACTTCCGTTCGCTAACGCAGTGGCGTAATTAATCGAAACCGGGTGGTCATTCGTTAAGCCGCTTGCGTCATTCAGGTTCGCCGAACCGGTAATAACGTTACCACCTGTCATTTGGGGAACACCATGGCTGCCGTTGTAGATCAAAGAATTCAAGGCGGTGACACCGTCATGGCAGGAAAGGCACATCAGGGAAGTGCCGCTGACATTTGGAATCGGGCCGTTCGGATCGAACGCATGCATCGTCGGACTGGAGTATACTTGAAAAGTATTTGCCGGGTCGTTGCGGTTCCAGAGCGGTGTATTCGTCGCAGAGGCGGCATGCGGAGTATGACAGAAAATGCAAATCTGATCCTGGTTGGTGGAATGATAAGTATTACTATCGCCAGTCACCGAAGACAGATCGTGTGGGGTGCCGGTAATTTGACCGAACGCTGCTCCAGCTATCAGCAGGAGTGAAAAAATCAAGGTACACGTGGATTTCACGTAATATCCTCCTTAGAACTAACCAAACGCTGTACTAATAGAAATAGATGGTTTGTGCGTGAAAGTATTCTCGATATCGCAGGTTACCGTGTACAGGATAGCAAGAGGCGTGCCTCTATTAAGCGATATAGTAGTGGCTCATTCAGTAAGATTAGATGATTATAAGATGTTGTTTATTAAGAAATACCAACATATACTTATAAAGTGGCGATGGCGTAACGGTTGTATCGAGTAGAAGTCTAACTGGAAGTGGGTTATTTCACACAGTAGATGCGGAAAATTCCTCAACGCATTAATTAGGATTAGGTTCTTCAAAGTCAAGGAGTATTCAGACGTAGACAGTCCAATTTTGTTCCTAAACGCTGGCTTCTTGAAAAAGCTTGTCGTAATTGTACAGCAAATTTGAACTGTACTTTTCTTACGTTGTTCAATTGTATTACAACATATTTCGTTCTGATTGACATGACTTAACAACCTTGCTTTTTATTCGTACTTATTACATCCGGTTGTTAACTATTCCACTGAATCATTTAGCGGTTTTCATAACGTGGGTGTGACAGTGGTTCAAAATGGCAAAGCGCTCATTGTTGCAAGCATTCCTCTTTTTTGGATAGCACAGGACAGCATGCGGTTGTAGAGTGTATTCGTCAGATAACTCAACTTTCGCATGGAATCCAATTTGATTATCCTATACATCCTTGTCGGACACTGGTTTCTCTCGCTCGCTTTTCATTCCATATTCCTCCACCGCTACGGCGCACATCACATGTTTACGATGTCGAAAGGGTGGGAACGGGTTTTTTATTTTTTAACCTTCTTAGTGCAAGGGGCTACGTTCCTTAGTCCGCGTGCCTACGGGATTTTGCACCGAATGCACCATGCATATAGCGACACCGAGCGCGACCCGCATACCCCTGTCCGTTTCCATACCGTGTTTGGTATGTTAGGTGAAACCATTCGGGTCTTTCGGGATATTTTCTATCATCCCAACAAACCGGAATATGTGAAAATGGGAAAGAACCTTCCGGAATGGAATTCACTCGACCACTTTGCCGACCATTGGTTAGTTCGTGCTGGATTCGTACTACTATATGTCGGTATCTATTTCATTTTTGCTCCATCATTTTGGTTCTTTTTACTAATACCAATACACATAGTAATGGGGCCACTACAGGGTGCGATGGTGAACTGGTGCGGACATAAATATGGTTATGTTAATTTCAGGGAAACGAACGACCATTCGAAGAATACTATCCCGTTCGATTTCCTCGGGCTTGGGGAATTGTTTCAAAACAACCATCATCGATTTCCATCTTCACCGAACTTTGCCCAAAAGTGGTTTGAAATCGATTTTGGTTACGTAATTCTTTTTCCCTTGAAAATTTTGGGAATACTTCATTTTCGCGATGTGTAGTCAATTTGAAAAAGGGGAAATGAATGAAAAAGGTTCTTGCAATTTTATTCGGAGTTCAAATTCTTATGTCGTTAGCCACCGCCGATACACTCGACTATAAGCAAATCCCGTTCAAGACAATTACCGGGGACACCACCAATCTGGCTGCATATAACGGAAAAGTGATTCTCGTCGTAAACGTCGCAAGCAAATGCGGTTTCACTCCGCAATACGCAGGATTGGAACGATTGTACGAGAAATACAAAGATCAGGGTTTTGTCATTCTTGGTTTCCCGGCGAATAATTTCTTTTGGCAGGAACCGGGAAGCGACGCAGAGATAATTCAATTTTGCCACGAGAAATACAATGTCACATTCCCAATGATGTCGAAAATCGACGTAAAGGGTAAGAAACAACATCCGCTCTACCGCTACTTAACGAAAGAATCTCCGGTGCCCGGCTCAATTTCATGGAATTTCAACAAATTTCTTCTGGATAAAAACGGCGTTGTTGTCACAAGGTATGACTCAAAAGTAGAACCTGAAGAAAAAGAAGTCGTCGATAAAATCGAAGAGTTGCTCAAAGCAAAATAGAATTCCTACCAGACAGAATCAGTTGTATGAAAGAATTGATTCAAAT
>CAZPUW010000180.1:0-6161 GCA_964589795.1 uncultured bacterium | reverse complement strand
AATGCTACAAGGATCGGTATTACCGGGCCCCGCCAATCGTCGATGGGAAGTGATCCATTCAAAATTGCTTTGGCTTCCGGCACATAACAGCCGTAAAAATCCATCTCAGTGCTTAAATCACCGATGGGACGGAACAACAACGCAAATCCAATTATACCCAGCGTATAGACCGCGATGAGGAAATACACATTCTGTTCATTCGAAAAAAATGTTTGTGTTTCACTTGACGACACATTCGAACCGGTAGAGGGTGTGTGGGGAGATTTGGATCGATGTTTGGGTAAATCCATTTTGTGCGCTTTCAGTGTAGGCAGGAGAATTTACCAAGAGAACGAAAGCGATCAAACTTATTAATCGAATAATTAGATACTTTGCTCAAAAACCGTCTTGTCACAATATCCTGCCATTAGTGCCATACAACCAAGCCATTATGTCGGGTTCCGTTAATCTATATAATATCTAACAATTGTTAACACATAACTTACGTATTGGCACGCCCATTGCTATTACCATAGCCAGTTAAGTATCACAAAGCGTTTCAGAAAGGAAACAAACAATGAGCAAAATAATTGGAATCGACTTAGGAACAACAAATTCTTGTGTCGCAGTTATGGAAGGTGGGGAGCCAAAAGTCATCCCCAATCCCGAAGGAAATAACACGACCCCCAGCGTTGTCGGCTTCACGAAAACCGGCGAACGGTTGGTCGGTGCCGCCGCGAAACGGCAAGCGGTAACCAATCCGCGAAATACCGTTTCGTCCATCAAGCGCTTTATGGGTCGCAAGTTCCTCGAAGTGACCGGCGAAATGAAACTCGTCCCTTATAAAGTAGAAGAGGGAGCTGGTGGCGTCGCGCGTGTGAATATCGACGACAAACACTATTCGCCGCCGGAAATCAGTGCGATGATTCTGCAGAAGATGAAACAGACCGCCGAGGCATACCTTGGCGAAAAAGTGGATCGCGCCGTCATTACCGTACCCGCGTACTTCAACGACGCACAACGGCAAGCGACGAAGGATGCCGGTGAAATCGCCGGATTGAAAGTCGAACGCATTATCAACGAACCGACAGCCGCGGCACTGGCGTATGGTCTCGACAAAAAGAAAGACGAGAAAGTCGCCGTGTATGACCTTGGTGGTGGTACCTTCGATATCTCCATTCTCGAAATTGGCGACGGTGTCTTCGAAGTGAAATCGACCAATGGTGATACCCACCTCGGTGGCGATGACTTTGACCAACGCTTGATTGATTTCGTGGCGGATGAATTCAAACGCACCGATGGCATCGACTTGCGGAAGGATGCGCAATCCCTCCAACGCGTGAAAGAAGCATGTGAAAAAGCGAAGTGCGAACTTAGCGGCCAGACCACGACTGAAATCAATCTTCCCTTCATCACCGCTACTGCGGATGGCCCGAAGCACCTCCTGATGAATGTGACACGGGCAAAGTTTGAGGCATTGGTAGCCGACCTGATCGAACGCTCTATCGCTCCTTGCCGAACTGCCATGAAAGATGCCAAAATGTCATCGTCCGACATCGACGAAGTTATCCTTGTTGGTGGTTCGACCCGAATTCCTGCGGTGCAGGAAGCGGTGAAGAAATTCTTCAACAAAGAACCGCATCGTGGTGTCAATCCGGATGAAGTCGTCGCCGTAGGTGCCGCAATTCAGGGTGGCGTGCTCGGTGGTTCGGTGAAAGATGTCCTTCTTCTCGACGTCACGCCGTTGTCGTTGGGTATCGAAACCCTCGGTGGCGTTATGACCAAGTTGATTGAATCGAATACCACGATTCCCGTGCGCAAGCAGGAAGTATTCTCGACGGCATCGGACAGCCAACCGTCGGTTGAAATTCATGTCCTCCAAGGTGAGCGCACGATGGCACTCGACAACAAAACCATCGGTCGTTTCATTCTCGATGGGATTCCCCCGGCGACACGCGGGATACCGCAGATCGAAGTCACCTTCGACATCGATGCCAATGGTATTCTCCATGTGACAGCGAAAGACAAAGCGACCGGTAAGGAGCAATCCATCAAGATTCAGGCAAGCTCCGGTCTGTCGGATATGGAAGTGAAACGGATGCGCGAAGATGCGAAGGCGAATGAAGAAGCCGACCGCAAACGCCGTGATGCCGCCGACTCGCGAAACCGTGCCGATGCGTTGGTATTCCAAACTGATCGCCAGATTGCGGAATTCGGCGATAAGGTTTCCGCCGACGATAAAGCGATCCTCACGACCGCGAAGGATAAACTGAAAGCCGCAATCGACAAACAACCGATTGATGCCGAAGAAGTCCAACGCGCAATGGATGAGCTGAATGCCGAGTGGAGCAAAGTCTCGCAGAAGATGTATGCGAGTGCAAGCAGTCCCGCCGGTAGCGAACCCGGTAGCGACGGTCACAATGACGGTCACAACGACGGAAACGGACATAATCCTCCACCTCACGGTGAGGAAAAGCAAGAGTCCAAGACCGAAAATGCAGACTACGAAGTAATCAACTAAACCAGATAAGGGCGGGCTTTTGAGCCCGCCTTTTTCAATTAGGAGAGTGCGCCCGTTAGATACAAACGCCCGCTTACATGATAAAGAAAAAGGATGCGACACATGCAAAGAGAACCTGAAGGACGACCAGTAAAAATGGACTTTCAAAGTAATCGACCCACTGGCCCATTTACTCAGCAAAAAGGAACCAATGCTGAAGAACCGATGTCGAAATACATCCCGGTAAAAAAGGAACCACCGAAACCGGAGATACCGGTAAAACCGGCTGAACCACCGAAATAGTGAAGATGAGTTTGATGTTTGGAACTTAGAGTTTAGTGTGATAGTGTGGGCTTGGATGTGTCTGTGAATGGGTAGGGGCGGGTCACTGTGCCCGCCCGGCAGTAGGGGCGGACGCCCCTGTCCGCCCGTTGTTGTGGTAGGCGGAACACTTTAGTTCCGCACAGACGTGGTAGCATCGACCTCCGGGTCGGTACCTTAGAATCCACAACCGTCATTTACAAGATTCAGCAGTAGGGGCGGACGCCCCTGTCCACCCGTTGTTGTGGTAGGCGGAACTCTTTTGTTCCGCACAAACGTGGTAGCATCGACCTCCGGGTCGGTACCTTAGGATCCGCACCCGACATTTACAAGATTCAAAGGTGTGCGAGCAACCTTGCTACGACACACGCAAAGTTGTCGCAATAACGACGCCTCGTTATAATTATGTTATAATTATGTTTCTAACAATGTTTAACCGGAACGAAGAGATGAAGTTAAGAGTGGGTAAAGGAATTTGTAATCGTAGGAGGAGAAATGGGAAAAACCAAAGCGGGGAAACCGGGACATCCGAGTCATAAAGGGGCGAATGCAAAGGGAACTTTTCTACCGAAAACAGGCCCGAACCAAGCGAACTACACCGTGTACAAAACCCCACTGAAGACTGCTAAACCCGGAAAATGAATTTGCTACAACAAAGTGTTTAGGTGCACGGCAGTGTGTCAATGGTTTATTTCAACAATAAAATCGGTTTTGTTTCGGAATAGTTCGGGACACTCATCCGTACATAGTATTTACCGGAACCGTGCTTATCTGCATTCCAAGGGAGCTCGTGCAAACCTGCACTCAGATTCTCGTCCGCGAGTGTATAAACAACTCGGCCGAGCGAGTTGAATACCTGCAATTTCACGCGACACGCGACGGGTAGCTCGAATCTTATTAGGGTAATTGAGTTAAATGGATTCGGGTAGGGTGATGGTAGTTCATAGTGACTAGGAAAATTAATTTCTTGTCTACCCTCAATAAATGTTTCGCTATCATTTGACATATGATAAATCGCACCACGGTCACCTACCGCCCATCCTGCAGTTGAGTCTACAAATGTGACACCTCCCATCCAAGTTGTGGGATTCATACTTTGAGTCACCCAAGTGTTTCCACCATTTGTAGTATGTAAATGTGAGCCATAGTATCCTACCATCCAGCCAACTTGAGGATTAATAAAATTCACCGCAAGTAGTGCGTGATTTGTTGGGCTATGATTTCTCCAAGTCGTCCCGCCATTAGAAGTATGCAACGCAATACTGGCATAATTAGTATCCACTGAACTAAGTCCAACTATCCAACCATCATTTAAATCATTGAAATAAACACCATAGAGATATAAAAATCCGACGAAACGAGGGGGTTGGTTTGTCCAAGTAATACCACCATTTGTGGTATGCAAAATTTGACGTCCCAAAGAATCATATTCACCTACTACCCACCCATTGTTTGTGTCGACAAAAGATACTCCTCGAAAAAGTGATCTTGACCCACTAGACTGGAAGTTCCAGTTATTGCCTCCATTAGTTGTATGGAGAATCGTTCCATTTTTTCCGACTGCCCAACCATTATGATTATCTGGAAATGTTATACTATGTAATGCGTTTGCTGTGTCGACACTCTGCTCATTCCAATTTGCACCTCCGTTAGTTGTGTGTAATATTATACCCGAGTCTATAGTTCTAACACTAGTTATCCAACAATTATCTGAATCTGTACACGTAATTCCTGTTAACCACGAGTTAACTCCGCTGTTTTGTTGCGTCCAATTAATGCCGCCATCTGTTGTATGCAGAATTGTACCGTAGTCTCCAACAGCCCATCCGATCTGAGTGTTAACGAAAGCAACTCCATACAACGCATTGGTAGTTCCGCTTGTCTGTTGAATCCATTGTTGAGAAATTCCATTTTCTGTGGTTAACACAAGAATTATGAAAACAGAAATCGTCTTAAGCTGAAAAAATATTATTTTGTTTCGTGTCAGACATACGAGTAAGATGCGGTAAAAATTGGGGTAAAAAATCATAGCTACCTCGAGCTAAGAATTTCGCATTGTGGGGGAAAGATGTCCGTCAACTGGCAGACCCTCAGATTGAAAGGTAAAGAGGGAAGATATCTGAGGCAATTCATTCTGGTAGTAGGTAGTCGAAAAGGCTCACACCATCAATCTCGTTTTTGAAATGAATGAGAACAAAGATGTAGTATGGAAATATGTACCACATGACACGTTTATACCAGTCTTCGTAAGAAGATTAGGTTCATTTTAGCATTTTTTTCGTATCTTTAGATAGTCATCCATATACATCTTTCAATCACAAACGAAAGGAGTCAACGATGCCGAAGACGCAAATAATCCCTCCCAGCAAATCCGTTCCGAAAGAGGTGAATCCCATCAAAACGGTAAAACCGACCCATACACCACCCGTTATGGCAGTGCGGCACCCGAATAAACCCTCTCCGAAATAGGCAACGGGTAACAAGTAGCAGAAATCTATAATAATTGGGCGACCGCATGGTCGCCCTTCTTTTGTCTACGACCCATTGCCTATGGCCTATGACCTATAGCCCATCACTCATCCGTTTTGTACAATCCCGTTCGTATCACTATTATGTAGTATCACTTTATAAATCAATGTTTCTCGTGGAGTAGGTCATTTGACCAAGTCGAATGACATCGTTCGAAGATTTGCCATCCGAACCGGCATCCCCCCGAATCCCATCAAAGGTTCGTCGAGAATTCTGTAATCTAATTTTATACCCCGGTGCTATGGAGTGCTGGGTTTTTTATCGTCAAAAGGAAAAAATGAAAATCACGTGCGATAGTTGCAAAGGCACTTGGAACGCCGATGAAAAAATGGGTACCAAACGGAATTGCCCGCATTGCGGAAAAAACGGCATGGTAATGACTACTTGCTCGAAGTGCGGCAAAATTATGATGGCAGACACCAAATTCGACAGCCACGCCGGAAAGACGATGGTCAATCCATTCGCCGCCGGTACCGCAATCAAATGCCCGAAGTGTAAATTCCTTGGCCATTGGTCAGATTTCGCGATTATCCTCGACACCCGAAGTTCATTCCTCGGTATGCGCTTTTAAGTAAGTAAGAGATTCCCCGACTCCTTCGTTGGTTGCCCTTGCCCGATTTTTTATCTAAAAATCGTATCTTATTGTAGTTCACTTTTTATGGAGTAGATATGAAATCCCGCAAATTGGGAAATGACTTAACCGTTTCCGCACTCGGTCTCGGGTGTATGGGAATGTCGGAATTTTACGGTGCCGCCGACGAAACGGAATCGATAGCGACCATTCACCGCGCAATCGAACTTGGTGTGAATTTTCTCGATACCGCCGATATGT
>CAZPUW010000179.1:0-6165 GCA_964589795.1 uncultured bacterium | reverse complement strand
GCCGCAGGATGTAACTGCCGCCTGCATCTCCTGCCACAATGGACGCCAAACCGAAGTGATGAAATCGTCCCACTGGAATTGGGAGCGCATTGAGTATGTGCAAGGCAAAGGCATCCGCGCCGTCGGCAAAAAAAATGTGTTGAATAATTTCTGCATCGGAATTTCCGGTAATGAACAGAGTTGCAATAAATGCCATATCGGTTATGGGTATGCCAATTCCGGCTTCGATTTCAAAGACCCGCTCAATGTCGATTGCCTCGCCTGCCACGATAATTCCAATACGTACCTGAAAGCGAGTGGTGGTGCCGGTATGCCGGATTCGTCGGTCGATTTGGCGAACGTTGCCCAACACGTTGGGCTGCCGCAACGCACGAATTGTGGCACCTGCCACTTTTTCGGTGGTGGCGGTAACAACGTCAAACACGGTGATTTGGAAAAAACACTATTCGATCCCACCCGCGATGTCGATGTCCACATGGCATCCGAAGGGGAGGACATGCAGTGCGTCGATTGCCATACCGCTGACAAACACCAGATGCTTGGTAAGATGTACTCAGTATCGTCGATGAACCGTAATCGCGTGCAATGTGAAACGTGCCATTCCGAAGTGCCGCACAACGACGACGTATTGAATAAACACACACTCAAAGTCGCTTGCCAAACTTGCCACATTCCGACTTATGCGAAAGTGAATCCAACCAAATTGCATTGGGATTGGTCTACTGCCGGTAAGTTGAAGGATGGTAAACCGTACGAGTTGACCGATTCGAATGGCGTCGATACCTACATGTCGATTAAGGGTTCGTTTATATGGGGTAAGCAGTTAAAGCCGGATTACGTCTGGTTCAACGGCACCGCTTCCCATTATCTCCTTGGCGAAAAACTCGACCCGACCAAAACGCTCAAGATGAATGAATTGTATGGAAGCTATAACGACCCGGATGCAAAGATATATCCGGTGAAAATTCATCGTGCGAAACAAATCTACGACACTGAAAACAACTATCTAATACAACCCAAACTCTATTCCGCAACCGAAGGTGATGGTGCGTTCTGGACCGATTTCAACTGGAATCGTGCTGCCGAGGTCGGAATGAAGGAAGTGAATCTTCCTTACAGCGGTAAATATGGTTTTGTCGAAACGGAAATGTATTGGCCAATCAACCACATGGTTTCTACCAAAGATAAAACCGTCTCCTGCATTGAATGTCATACCCGCGATAATGGACGCTTGGCGGGTCTGAATGATTTTTATCTACCGGGCCGTGATTTCAATCCATGGATAGAGCGTATCGGGAAAGCCATTTTGTTGTTGACGCTCATCGGTGTTGTCGTTCATGGTGGTATGCGTTTCGTGATGGGCCGCAACCGGAAGGGGGAGAAATAACATGAAACAAGAATATGTTTATCGGAGTTTCGAGCGGTTCTGGCACTGGATGCAAGCCGCACTCATCCTCTTTCTCGGTTTGACCGGATTCGAAATTCACGGTTCAATTCAATTTTTCGGCTTTGATCAAGCGGTTCGTTATCACAACATCGCCGCTATCGCATTCATTGTCCTGATTATCTTCGCCATCTTCTGGCATTTCTCCACCGGGCAATGGCGGCAATATGTTCCTACCCGGAAAAATCTCCGCGCCCAAGCCGAGTATTATGTCTTTGGTATCTTTCGCAATGCTCCGCACCCGACGAAAAAGACGGTGTTGAGCAAATTGAATCCACTGCAGAAAATCGTTTATGCCGGCTTGAAACTCCTCGTCATTCCGATTATGGTTGTAAGCGGTCTGTTGTATATGTTCTACCGCTATCCCCAGCAATACGAGGTACTCAGTTTAAGCATCAATTCGCTGACAACAATCGCGTTATTCCATACCATCGGTGCGTTTCTCCTCGTTGCGTTTTTCATTGCGCATCTCTATCTGATTACCACCGGACAAACGGTGACATCGAATTTGAAAGCGATGATTACCGGTTTTGAAGAGATGCCGGAGCCAAATCAAATAGAAAAGAAATTGCATCCGGTGACGGCACCGGCTCTATCGAGTGAGGTAAAAGCATGAACACGAAATATATGAACCCCTATCTCGCCGGATTTTTACTCGGCATGGTGTTACTCGCGACAATTTTTATTACCGGTCGTGGTCTCGGTGCGAGTGGTGCAATCAAGGATGTTGTAATTGCCACTGCTGACGGTATCGCTCCCGCCCACACCGAACACTCGGCTTTCTTCGGTAGCTATGTCGGTCCCGGCAAAGAAAATCCGTTGAAGTCGTGGCTTGTGTTTGAAGTCTTCGGTGTTTTAATCGGTGGATTTGTTTCCGGATTGATTTCCAATCGACTCAAGTTGACGACGGAAGCCGGTCCGCGAGTGAAATTCAAAGCTCGCTGGATATTCGCTGCAGTCGGTGGTGCGTTGTTTGGCATCGGTGCGCAATTCGCCCGCGGCTGCACCAGTGGTGCCGCACTCAGCGGAATGGCGGTGCTATCCACTGCCGGGTTCGTGACCATGATGGCGATTTTCGGTACGGGGTACACCGTTGCGTTTTTCGCCCGGAAACTTTGGTTATAATCGGAAAGGATTGGTGAAACTATGGGCCCGTTTGTACCGGATTTTATTTCCGATCAACTCAATTTAATCGTCGCTCTCTTCCTCGGAATCGGTTTTGGTTTCGCGTTGGAACAGGCTGGATTTTCCTCCTCTCGACGTTTGGCGGGTGTCTTCTACGGTTATGATTTTACTGTATTGCGCGTATTCTTTACTGCCGCTGTCACTGCGATGAGTGGAACGCTTCTCCTCAGTTATTTCGGACTACTCGACCTCTCGGCGATTTACATCAATCCGACATGGTTGATGCCCGCCATAGTTGGTGGTGTCATCATGGGTATCGGTTTTGTCTTGGGTGGCTATTGTCCCGGAACGAGTATCTGTGCTGCGGCTATCGGGAAAATCGATGCGATGTTCTTCGTCGTCGGTGGTATGGTCGGCGTTTTTCTGTTTGGTGAACTCTACCACTTGTATGACAATTTTTTCGTATCGACTTCACTCGGTTCGATTAAAGTATTCGATTCACTCGGAATCTCGCAGGGGTTATTCGCACTTATCCTGATAGTAGTTGCCGTTGGTGCCTTTGCGGCGACGACACTCCTTGAAAAGCACGTGAACAAAACCGCGGCTCCTTCACTTGGATTCCACTCCCGCAAACATATTTATGTTGGGATTGCAACTTTATTGTTAGGTGTCCTCTTAGTCTTTCTTCCCGACCGCAAAACCGGAATGATAGAAAAAGTATCGAGTGCTGGTTTTGTTGCCAGTCACCCGGTGAATACAATTTGTTCCGATGAGTTGGCATTCCGCATCATGGATAACGAACCAACTTACCACATCGTCGATATCCGTTCCCATTCGGAATATTCGCAATTTGCCTTGCCGCATTCCGACAACATCGCTATGCTCAACTTTTTCGGTAAGGAGTGGAACGGTCTTTTGTCCCAACGCCACACCAGAAAAGTGATTATCGGGGATAACGAAATGCAGGAACGGGCGGCATATCTCCTCTTGCGCGAGCTTGGTTATGAAAATCTCGTTGTACTCGAAGGTGGACTGCCCGAATTTCGTTCGATGATATTCGATCCATCGAAAGTTATTCAAACCGGTTCACGGTGGGACGGTGACGTAAATACTTTCCACCAACAGGCACACACGGAGATTGGTAAGATGATTGCCGATGCGAAGAACAAACCGGTTGGTGAGAAGAAACCCGAAAAGAAGATAAAGGGCGGATGTTAACAAAAAGGACGCACAAACGTGCGTCCTTTTTTTGTAGTGTCGATATACTAAATCAATTTTGATTGCCCGGGCATCAATATTACGTTCACCCCATCGTTCCGAATCCATTTCGATTGTGAGAATGCCCGAAACGGTATCGTGCCGATAATATACTTTTCTTTCTTCGATTTATATGTTTGTTCAATCGACTTGAAGGCCGTTTGGTCGATGTCCTCATCCTTGTAAAATCGGATGTACGCTTTAACATCGGTATCGTCGTCAAACACTGTCGCTGATTTTTGAATGAATTTTTTGTATTCGTACCGGTAATTATACATCAGCGCCGTAATGTCCGATAATACCGCCATTCCGGTCGGTAAACTCCCGGCCCCTTTCCCGGTAAAAAATTGTTTTTCGGAAAAGATACTCTCGAATTGAATGCCATTGTATTCATTGTCGATGTGGTAAAAAATATCGTTCGGTGTCACAAATTTCGGCAGTACCGCTGCAAATACTTTATCCCCGCGCTTTCTTGCGATACCGCATAATTTGATTTTGTACCCTTTTTCTGTAGCGAATTGCATGTCGAATTCATCGATACGGGTAATTCCGTAATTGAATATTTTTTCCGGACTAACAAACAATCCAAAGGCATGCGTCAAGATAATCGCCAATTTGAATTTCGGATCGAACCCTTCGATATCGAGTGTTGGATTTGATTCGGCAAACCCTAATTGTTGTGCTTCCGCCAACGCTTCTGCAAATGTTTTCCCGTCTTTAAGCATCCGCGACAAAATAAAATTGGTGGAACCATTCATGATTCCTTTGACTGCCGTCAGCAAGTCGTTGTCGTAGTATTCCTCCAAACTGCGGATAATCGGAATACTCGCACACACTGCCGCCTCATACAACAACGGCACGTTATGTTCTTGTTGCAATGAGTAAAGCTCGCGGAAATGTTCGGCAATCATTTTTTTATTTGCGCTCACCACCGCTTTACCGTTTTTCAGTGCAGTCGATACGATTTCGAATGCTTCATCAGCGTTGTCGATAAGTTCGACCACAACCTGAACATCGGGATTATTGAGAATATCATTTTTATCGAAAGTAAAGAGGGAGGGGGAGAGTGGGCGTTCTTTTGTCCGGTCTTTTACGCAGATTTTTATGATTTCGGTCGAATCCTTGTGGGTCTCTTGCATCACCGTATAGAGCCCTTGACCGACACAACCGAATCCGAATAAACCGATTTTTATTTTCGACGGGCTCATGATTTTCCTTTCGAGCTGCTACACGACTCAAGTGCTAACCGTAAATCTTCGATTAAATCGGAAGGGTGCTCGAGTCCGCACGAAAGCCGGATAAGACCGTCGCTGATACCGGACGCATGGCGCGTTTTAGCCGGAATCGATTTGTGCGTCATCGCCGCCGGATGGCAAATCAAACTTTTTACCCCACCCAAACTCTCCGCAAGTTTGAAATATTTTGTACTGGTGACGAATTTCGTTGCCGCTTCCATCGTCTCTTCTTGAAGCACGAAGGAAATCATCCCGCCAAATGCACTCTGTTGCCGCTTCGCCACGTCGTGATTCTTGTGCGTTTCAAGGCCGGGATAAAACACCGATTTTATTCCGGGGCACGTTTGTAAAAACCGTGCGACGTCGAGCGCAGTTGCACTTTGTCGTTGCACCCGGAGCGACATCGTTTCGATACCCCGAATGACAAGCCAGCAATCGAACGGCCCAAGTATCCCGCCCGAAGAATTTTGAATGAATTTTATTTTTTCGCCCAGTTCAGTTGTACTCGTAACGACGAGCCCCGCTACCAAATCTGAATGGCCGCCGAGGTATTTTGTCGCACTGTGGATCACGATATCGCATCCCAATGGTATTGGGCGTTGCAACACCGGCGATGCGAATGTGTTATCGACCACTAACAATGCATTATGCGCATGCGCAATTTTCGCAATGGCGGCGATGTCGGATACTTTTAGCGTCGGATTAGTCGGTGATTCGAGCCAAACCATCGTCGTCTTATCAGTAACGGCATTGGCGACTTTCTGTACGTCAGTCGTATCGACGTAATGCACCTTGACACCGAACTTTTCATAGATGTGCGTAAAAATCCGGAACGACCCACCGTAGATATCATCCACTGCGACAATTTCATCACCGCTCTTGAGCAATTTTAATACCGCATCGACTGCGGCGAGACCGCTGGCGAATGCGTATCCGTTCGTTCCCTCTTCCAGCATCGCAATCAATTTTTCCAGTACGAGACGGGTCGGGTTGTTCGTTCGCGCGTAATCGAATCCCTTGTTCACTCCCGGTGCTTGTTGAACGTACGTCGAAGTCTGGTAAATCGGTACCGAGATTGCCCCGGTCAATTCATCCACTGGAATC
>CAZPUW010000178.1:0-6187 GCA_964589795.1 uncultured bacterium | reverse complement strand
AATGCACAATGGCAGCATCCTTGGGTCGGCGCGTGGGTAGAACAGACGCCGGATTCCGGTTACATCCTCGCCACTGCGCTAAATCGTGACGGCGAGCTTATCCGGACAAATTCGGTCGGTGACACTCTGTGGACACGACATTATGGCGGCACCGGTGCCGATGAGTTTCTCTCCGTCCTCCCTACACCGGATAGTGGCTTTGTTGCTGCCGGTTATTATGCAGGGCCTACCATAGGAAATCCTACCATTGGGGGAGTCGCATGGTTGATGAAAGCGGATTCTGCGGGTAATCAAGTGTGGTCACACACGTTTCGAACGGGTGACAATCGAATTTATGCGATGATTCGTACCAATGACGGCTATTTGCTTGCCGGACGTACCAATTCATCCGGTTCGGGAAATTGGGACTTCCTTGCAATTCGCTTAGACGAAAACGGTGATACCCTTTGGACTAACGCTTACGACAACCAAGGTGGGAATGAAATGGGTGCTGCTGTAACAAGTTGTCAGGACGGCGGGTTCTTGCTTACCGGGTATACTACTGCGTCGGGGCGTACGGAAAAAAACTTATGGATGGTACGAATTGATTCTGTTGGAACCCGTTTGTGGGATAGGGTCTACCACAGTTCGGGCGATGAATATGGCGAAGCGGTACAGGAAACTCAGGATGGCGGTTTTATTTTCACCGGATATACATCTGCGGTCACTCAAAGCCAGATGGATTTGTTGGTTATGCGAACCGACTCATTGGGTGATTCACTATGGACGTTAACATTCGCAACGCCTTTATACGATGTCGGTCTCAGCGTCCTTGAAAAAACGCCCGGGTACTATATTGTCGCCGGCTTAACAAATTCTTCATCGGTGTTTTTCGGTAATGGCGATTACTGGGTTATCGGGATCGACTCCACTGAAACCACGTCGATAAAAGAACCGCGACCCAACTCGTTACCGGGTACTTTTAGACTGGAATCGATTTATCCAAACCCGTTCAATTCCACGACAATAATTCGATATTCACTCCCGGAAAAAAGTGATGTGCAGTTTTCTTTGGTAAATTCGTTGGGACAAACAGTAAGTGAACTGCTGCACCAAACTCAATCCGCCGGTCGTTACAGCATACCGTTGGAAGCAACCCGGTTTCCCTCCGGTGTTTATTTTGTACAAATGCGGAGCAATGACCAAGTCCGAACGGCGAAAATTGTATTATTGAAATGATGAGTGCTGTTTCGATGTGATTAAATGCAAAGAAGGCGGATATGTTCCGCCTTCTTTGTCGTTAATTCTTCAAGAATTGGTTAGCTTTGTGGGGTTTCCGGTTTCTTTGAGGCAACGGGATGAATCGCTAAACCGACCGGAATCAAAATGCAATACCCAAGTGCAAGGAAAATCGGAGCGACAGTTACTGACAACGGATTGTTATAAGGCCCTTGTGCTAACGCGATGTATCCAATAATGATGGAAATCGCACCTGCGCCAAGCCATTTGATATTCCGCATGCTCAGAAACGGATGTTCGCCTTTTGATAATTTTTTCGCTTTCGACATATTAACCTCGTATTGCATTATTGTACGGTTTTTTACGCATGGTGTCAAGTACGAGTTCCCGTGTGATAAATCACAAGTAAACGGGAGATTGTTTTGGAGAGCTAATCATGCAATGGTATCTTGACCAATAGCTTCAATGGAGAGTGGGATGAACGCACCGCGTTCGATGCAAAACATGAGTCAGGAGTTACACGACCGCTTGGAACAATTCAGGCAGGAACACCCGGCGCTTGCCGAAAAACTCAATGAACTTCAACATGAAATAATCTCATTCACCGAATCACATCTACAACAACAGCAACGGTTAGCGAAAATCGGTACCTCACTCGGTGCAGAACGCGACATCAATACTCTATTGGAAATGATTCTCCTCGAAGCGATGCGTTTAAACAGTGCTGACGGTGGCACTTTTTACTCGGTAAAAACCGATCCAAAGGGCAATCCCATAGCACTCGAATGGGTGATGGTAAAGAATGGGACACTGAAAACGTGGATGGGTGGAACAAGTGGCGTTCCTATCCCCTTCCCGGAAATTCCCTTGTACCGTGATGGTAAGGAAAACCATGCCAATGTGAGTGCGCATGTCGCGTTAACCGGGGAAACGATTAACCTTCAGGATGTGTACGTAGCGGAAGGATTCGATTTTCAAGGAACCAGAATATTCGACACCAGTACCGGCTACCGAAGTAAGTCAATGTTGGTGTTTCCACTGCGAAACCACGAAAATGAAATCGTTGCGGTGATGCAACTCATCAATGTTACCGACGATAGCGGTAATATTTTCCCATTCGCTGAAGAAAATGAATTTGCGACGCTCTCCCTTGCTTCACAAGCCGCTGTAGCCATTACCAACGCCCGTCTGATAATCTCGCTCGAAAACTTGTTCGATGCGTTTATCCGTGCGATTGCACAATCCATCGACGCCAAGGACGAAGTAACCGGTGGCCATATTTCCCGCGTTGCCGAATTAACAATGATGATAGCACGCGCAGTCAATGAAACTGACGATGGATCTCTCGCCCGAATTCATTTTTCCGATGATGAATTGCGTGAATTGTCGGTAGCGGCATGGTTGCACGATACCGGTAAAATCACTACTCCCGAAACGGTAATGTTTAAAGCGACCAAATTGGAAGCTTACGTAGATCGTATCGACAATGTTAAACTTCGCTTTGAGTTGGCGAGAAGTATCAGGCAAATCGACACGCTTCAAAAGAAGCTGGCGGGTGTACAACCGCCGCCGGAACTTCGTGAACAATGGGAACAACTTGACCGCGAACTCGAAGAATCACTGAAGAAAAATATCGAAGAGTGGAATTTAATCGAATTCCAGAATATCGGAGGTGAGTTTTTAAAACCGGAAACGGCAGAAGTTATCAAAACTATCGCGAACCAGACTTTTACCGTGCCTGATGACATAGCGTTAACACGTACTGTCCCCTACCATGGCTACCTTTCCCGCAAAACGTGGGAAGCGAAACAGGAATATAAAGGGCCGCGTGAAGTAAAAGCGATGCCGGTTGAATCCAATTTACGCCGCTTGATGTCTGACGATGAACTGCTCAATATGATGATTTCGCGGGGAACAATTAATCAGGAAGAACTCCTGAAAATGCGGGATCACGTCGTCCAAACTATCAACATTCTCGACAAACTACCGTTCCCGCGCAAAATGCAGAATGTACCGGAATATGCCGGTGGCCACCACGAATTTGTGAATGGCAAAGGGTATCCGAAAGGTCTTGCCGGTCCCAATCTTCCATTGCAATCGCGCATCATGGCGCTTGCCGATGTATTCGAAGCATTATCCGCCGCCGACCGACCATATAAAAAAGCCAAGCCGATGAGTGAAGTACTCAAGATTCTCGGTTTCATGGTAAAGGGCGGCGATCTTGATCAGGAAGTGTACGACGTGTTTATCTCAAAAGGGGTAATGGCAGAATACGTTCGCGAAAAAATCGATGCGAAGCAGATTGATATTGATTTAACTACTTTAAATCCTATCGGAGCATAAAGGTACAACCACAATGAAAAAAGCAAATTTCATTGTACTTTTTGTTTTACTTTTCCCACTCATTTCGTTTGCGATGTCGCATCGTGAATCATTGCCTCCCCCTTCGGATACCACTACCAAAGGGAATCCGTTAGCGGCTGCCGCTGAAATTTCCGCAAGTGACGGTTACGTTGATTTGATGCCCTCAACCGACCGTAAAGGGTCTGTTCTTCGAGTGAAAATTACATTTACCTATTCCGGCCCGGGTACCATTTTCGACATTCCAATACATTTCTTCTTTGACGAATCACGAATTGAAAAATACCCCAATTCCCAAACAAAACAACAGGAAGACCGGGCATCGAAAGTTCTGAAAAAATCCGAGACGCACGATGTTAATCTGACTTGTTTACTTACCGACATACCCCGCAAAACCATCGTCGTTTCTTGGAAAGAACCGCACACCGGTGAAGAACAATCCACATTCATCACCGTAAAAAAAGTATACTAATTCTGCTCTAAATCCGACGTACAGAAACCGCATTTTGTCGCCTTTACCGGTATATTCGAAAAGCAATAAGGGCATTCTTTTGTCGTCGGTACTATTTGTGCGGCTTCATTGCGTTTCAGTTTGTTCATCGTTCGGATGAGCATAAAAATTGGAAATGCAACGATAATAAAGTTGATCACCCGATTAACAAACATCCCGTAATTCAAAGTAACTGCTCCCGCATTTTTCGCCGCTTCAATCGTCAAATAGGGGCCGGTGTAGGTCACCCCTTCTTTTAATACCACAAACAGTGTCGAAAAATCCAAACTTCCTACCATCAATCCGAGCGGTGGCATGAGCACATCCGACACCAGCGATGAAACGATAGTTCCAAACGCAGCACCCAATACCAAACCAACCGCCATATCCATTACGTTTCCACGTAACGCGAATTCACGAAATTCCTTTAACATCCTGAACTCCTTTTCATAGTTTACTTCGTTTACCGAAGGATTCTTTCTTTCATCGATTAAACAAGTAGGTTAAACCAGTTGTTTGTGTTAAAATAATTTGTTTGCGGCTAAACATTTCAAAAGATTTTCAGTAAATAAAAAAAAAACGGCGCATAGCACCGTTAAATTTTTACTAATCCGGTAACCTTTTACGCGATAATCGAGTACCCGCCATCCACCACTACCGTTTGGCCGTGAATCATTTTCGCCATCGGACTGCACAAGAAAAGTGCGACATCTGCTACATCTTCCGGTGTAACCAATCGACCCGCCGGCGTTCGTAGCAGGGAGTTATCCAGCAATTCATTACGATGGGGAAAATGAGATAGCGCATCGGTATCGACGATACCTGCCGAGAGCGCGTTTACATTTATTCCCTTCGGCGCCAATTCCACTGCCAAGTGCCGCACCAACGATTCGAGTGCCGCTTTGGATGCCCCAACCGCCGCATATTGAGGTATCGCACGAACGGCTCCAAGTGAACTTACCGCAACAATCTTTCCACCCGCTTCCACCATTAGCCGGGCGGCATTCTGAGCGAGGGGAAGGAACGCACCGGCATTGATTTCCAATGTCCATTCCCAATGGCGGTGAGTGAGGTCCATTGCCGGTTTGATTACACCGGAAGCGGCGTTGGAAATGAGTATGTCGAGCCGTCCATATTCTTTTTCTATCTCGGCAAACATCTCCGGTATTTTCTCGGTTTCAGCAACGTTACCCTTCAACAACAAGCATTTCGAACCAGCTTCTTCAATTGCACTTGCGGTTTCTTCAGCCGCCGTGCGATTGCGTAAATAATTGATGGCGATATCCGCACCCGCTTGTGCCAACCGAACTGCGATTGCTCTGCCGATACCGCGGGAACCGCCCGTAATGAATGCGACTTGTTTGGTAAATTCCATTCAACAACCCCCTGAATGTCAAATCAAACGATTTACTTGTATGAGATTAGTTATTCTTCAACTAATAGCCAACTATTTCCGAACGGATCTTCAAATTGAACGATATCGATTCCTAATTCTTGGTCGATGATTCGTTCCGGTTCAATCCCGCGTTCTTCAAGTTCTTCGGTGGATTTTTTAACGGATTCTACTACCACACCAATATTGACCGAACTGTCTGTTTCGTCGGATTCCATCGGAATAATCTTGGTCTCACCGATTGTGAATCCAATGAAATCATCTTCTTCGTAAAATTCCGGTAAACCCACTTTCATCGCGTAAAATTCGCGAGCTTCATCCATATTCGCGACCGGTATATAAATCGAATCGACCCGGAGAAACATAACGTGACCTTTCTACAAATGCAATACGAACGAAACAAATAGACGCTGTTAGATATACGAAAGCGGATCGCCATGCGTTTCTCAGTGCATACCGATCCGCTGTTAATATGGCGGGAGCGTCTGGGAATCGAACCCAGCTAAGAAGTTTCCCCCTTACTACCGGCTTTGAAGGCCGTGGCGTCCACCAGAAACGCAACCGCTCCCAATTGCCCGTGCGTCGCTTTTAACCAATATAATCTAATTCACTTTGCCAGTACAATTTTCCGAATCGAATGGTAATTCTTGCTGGACAGTTCGAGAATATAGATTCCCGATGGTTTATCGTGGGCATTCCAATCTAACGTATGTGTCCCCGCGTTC
>CAZPUW010000177.1:0-6228 GCA_964589795.1 uncultured bacterium | reverse complement strand
TAAAACCGGTTTCCCCATTTCCGTCGAACGCCCCACCGCCTCTTCGATTGCCTGAATACCGGCGATTTTTCGAATCTTCATATGGACGCCGCGACCGGCAAGAAAAATGTAGGTCAACACCGCGCCGATGAGAATAGCTGCAATAATCGCAAGGTTGAGCCGTTTCCAATTGAAGTAAGAAACCACTGCGATTGCCGGTGCCGATGTCTCCGCCGATGTTACCGTGCCGTCGTTATACACCGCTTGTATTCGGTATCGGTAGGGGAGTCCATTTTTCACGCCGTTATCGACTACTTCATGAATAGCGGGTGCAACTTCGGCAACTTTATATTCGATTCGCCCTTCACTATCGCTGATGCGATAGATTTCGAATGTCGCGGGTATTTCGTAAGGGTGATCAGGAAACAGCCACGTAACCCGTATTGCACCACCACCGTCGTTTGGATTGTCTGCTGCGGAAACATTTAACGGGGTTTGGAGATGCAACAACCGGTCGTGGCTTGCTTGCAGCTTCATAGTCGAGTCAACGGAATCCGCAATCGAATACGAATTGCTGAAACACAAAGCAAGTGTTGTTACCAGTATAAAAAACAGGGGTCGGGTTTGTATTTTCAAGTGTTGTCCACCTCCGTGTAAAGGCGTAAAGATGTTGGGATGGGGAATGTTAGTAAGAATTTCGCAGTTAAGCAAGTAAGGCCGGTTATCTTCCGGTTTTTAATCGTTTTTCAAGTCAATTTTGGTTGACCGTTCGAAATGTGCTCTACGCCTACTTCATCGTCAAATCGTATTTTTCCACATACTCATTGAACTCTTCCACATCTAACTTACTACCTACAATCAATGGAACCCGTTCGTGCAACGAGGTCGGTACCAAATCGAGAATATTATTTCCCCGACCGTCGCTTGACAGTCCACCGGCTTGTTCGACAATCATTGAAATCGGCGCAGCTTCGTAAAGTAACCTCAATTTACCCGTCGGTTTCTTCGGGTCTTTACGGTCGGCGGGATAAAGAAAAATGCCACCATACAACAATGTGCGATGCACATCCGCTACTAAACTCCCGACATACCTTGCGCTGTAAGGCAATCCCTTCGCCGGTTCATTCGACTTTAGATAGTCGATATACTTTCGTGTACCAACTGACCAATAGCCGTAGTTACCTTCATTCCCGGAATATATTTTTCCCCGCTCGGGAATTTTTACGTACGGATGCGATAAAAGAAATTCACCAACCGCAGGGTCGAGCGTAAATCCGTGTACCCCTTGTCCCGTCGTATAGACCATCATCGTCGAAGAACCGTACACGATATAGCCCGCCGCCAACTGCTTCCGACCGGTTTGCATACAATCGGATTCTGTACCGTGTTTTCCCGTCGATATTTTTTTGTGAATAGAAAAAATCGTTCCCACCGAAACATTAGCATCGATATTCGAACTGCCGTCCAGCGGGTCAAAATTGATTACATAATTCCCGATTTCCTGTCCTTCGGGAATCTTCATCAACTCTTCACTCTCTTCCGATGCCATCGCTGCTATATGGCCGCCGTGTTCCAGCAACCTCGTGAATGCTTCGTGTGCAATAATATCAAGCTTCTGTTGTCGTTCACCATGCACATTTTCATCACCCGCCAGCCCGATAACATCGAGCAGGCCAGCTTTATTAACCTGATAGGATACTACTTTCGCTGCTAACGCGATATCTTCGAGTAAATCGCTGAACTCACCGCTCGCTTCGGGATGTTTTCGTCCTTCTTCGGTAATGAATCGGCTGATTGTCATCAACTTATTATGCATTGTATTCCAAAACTCTAATTGGTTACTTGATTGAATAAATCAATTACTTCTGTTATCCGTTCGCAGAAGACATCCGCACCGGTTAAATCTTCCTTCGATAAAGTCGTCGTCAGCGCGATTGTAAATGCCCCCGCCGCTTTCGCTGAACGGACACCGAACGGTGCGTTTTCGACTACCCAACACTTTTCCGGTTCGACATGTAATCGTTTAATCGCTTCACGGTATGGTGCCGGATCCGGCTTGCCGGGTAGATTCGCTTCACCCGTTACTGTCGTATTAAACAATCCTAAATCTTCGTCAGTCAACGAATTTCGTACGTTTGTAATTGCCGAACCCGAAACCAAACCAATCGGTACTTTCTTGTCACGGAAAAATTGTAACACCGATTTCGCTTCCGGTAACAGTTTCGGCGGGTTGTTCTCGCGGAAGATCGTACGTTTATTCTGTAACAATGTCGTTACTTCTTCTTCGGAGATATCACAATTGGCTTTTTCGCGAAAGAACCTGCGTAACGACACGTCGGCACGTTCCCCTTCGCCGAGGGCAATATCCCGTAGCGTCACGTCGATATTGTATTCGGAAAGTATAGTACGCCATGAGTGGAAATGGTGGGACAACGATTCGATTAATACACCATCCAAATCGAACAACACTGCCGCAGGCACAAAAAGCGTCACACCCGCTCCCGGCGAGTCCGTTTTTCAAGGGCCGCGAAGTAATATGCTAAATTCGCTTTTTCCGAAAGTACCGGTTTAATTTTTCCCGTCAACGAAGTCAGTAAAGTTGATACGCCCGGCCCATGCCCCGCCACGATACTATTGGAATGGATAACGACGCCAATCGTCACCGAACCGCCGTGCCAAATCCTACCGTAGCTGTTATCCACATCCATCAATGCGACGATATCACCGAACCGTAATGTCGAGAGATTGAATTCTTTTACCACCTTCTCATCGAACATCTGGATGTCATAGTCACCGCGATTGACATGGTTATTTCCCAATCCGCTCCCCATAATTTTTCCCGGTACCAAATGCGTCACTGGAACAGTGAGAATATGATTGCGGTCAATCTTCCACCCTAAGACCGGTAGTAATTGTGGATCGAGATTATAGACCATTACATCCGGCGCGTCAGGGAAAGCAAGACCCATGCCGAATGCACGGACTTGTAACCGGTCGCTTACCGCCATCTTTTCTAATATCGATGGTGGGAAATCGACAATCACATGTTCGATACCGCCGTGGTGTCCCGTAACGCGGCCAATTTCCCCTTTAGCTTCACCGGTAATAACACGAACTGGATTCCCTATACATGAAAGGATATTCAATCCGTTATTGGCTGACATGACCGTTGCGTTTGTATCCGGGTGTTGCATCGACACGCCCGGTTCGATGTGGTCGCCCACAAGATCGATACAGCTATCGCCAATCCGTTTGTTGTAAACGATGCCGCCGGTACCCGGAAGCGGAACAGCTTGTCCGGTTTTGGCGTGAATGCGGTAAGGCATCGGTCCGAATTTCGGTTGAGCAATTTCACCGATAACCGACATCGCGACTAATTTATCAGCGTTAGTTCGAATTCCGCCAAGAAGGACTCCACTAACATTTTTTTCAGTTTTTTTTATTTGAGGCATACTTTACTCAACGAACCGTGTAGTTTACTACGGCTCCAATTATCAAATTATGCGGGTCGGGAGAACTCGGAATACGGAACCAACCGGAATTCGGGATAAAATACCAATCCCTGCCGACATAAGGATAAATATCGGTAGCGATTTGAATCTTATTACTCATAATTTGCCGGGTCGTTCCAATCCCAATGAACATCGATGTATGCGCCGGCCAGATTCGACCCGGTACATTAATTTGCTGAATCCGGTTCGGCAATGAGTCGGGTAAAATTACAAGTGAATCCAACGTGGCGCCGGGATAACCGGTCACTGAATCAGGTGCGAAGAGATAATATTTTAACGTGTCAGTATAGGATTGTCCGGTTCGCGTAGTAAGCCAATCATACCGAATTGCAATCAACGAACATGCCTGAACCGGCGTCAGCTCTACCGCATAAATCGCAGTGCCGTCGCTGTCTGGTAAATTCCAACCGTAAATATCTGGAAAGTTAGCAAAGTTTTGCAGGTTATTTTGTCCGGCAAGCACATTGTAAACAAGAACATTAACCGGAGCGGAAAGCCCGACATTACCCGCGTGGTCGTATGCCCGCGCGACCAATGAATAACTTCCCGGATCGGTGAGTCGAGTATCCCAAAGCGCTCGGAAGTGACCATTCGCTCCCGTGATATTCACCAATCCATTAAGTTGATTGTGTCCATTTACGATAAATGACACACTGTCCACGGATGTATTATCGGTTGCATTCACCTCGAGAACGACAACGCTGTCGAGCACGTCGCCACCGAACGGATATACCCAATCCACCAGCGGCGCTTGCGTATCCGGTACGGTCGCATCACGCCCGGACGGGCCTTGCGGGCCTTCGCATCCTGCCCATATCGCGCCAAGCAAAATTCCGAATAATATTTTGTACAACAATGAGCTGTTACATCGCATTGCGGATTCCAATCACGGTTTGATCGATTCCATATAGGACGGCCTTCGACCAGAAATCTTCACCCAATATCAATCGTCCCACTTCCGGTATTGCGCGGATAACTGCCAGCGTCTCTGAATAAATATTGGTTTCGCATTCGACAGTCAATCCAAGTTTCCATGCGCCCAACGCGGCATCCCGCCACGAATCCTGTAACGAACGAAGTTCCGTCCCATGCAGGGATTGCCAGTCGCGCGTGTCTAATTCGATACCGAAACAACGAAGTTTCACCGCTTTTTTAATGTCGTTCAATTGTGGTGCAATCTTGATGATGCACTCGGTACCATGCTCCCGAATCAGTTTGACCGCTTCAGTTAATTCCGGTTGTTCTTCAGTTAAAGACATCGGTTGTGAAGCGCCCTTACCGGAATTATCGCAGAACGTTATTCGTTCCGGATGCAATTCCAGATACTTCTGTACTATTTCCGGTTCGGGGGCGGTGCGGATACCGAGTGGTAACCGCGTCGTTTCCCGCATCCGTTGTAACTCACGCCACAACTCTACCGATGGTTCCGCTACCGCGTCTAACTCAATAGTAGCGATACCCGCTTTTTCCAGAAAAACGGCAACGACCGCTAAATCCGGTTCCGCTGAATTTTCTGCACGGAGTTTGAGAAGTTGTGATATGCAAACTGATAGTTTCATGGTTGTGTCTTAAGTGTTGGTTGATAGTTTAGAAATCGTCACGCCATTCTATGATGCGGAATTTTCCATCGGATTCTTGCCGGGTGTCGAACATCGCGTAACCGAATACCGGCAATTCATTTCCTAATTCAAGATTGAACGAAACCTGAAATGAGACTACCGTATCGGGACGATTGAATGATGCCAACTCGGGTGGAATATTTCCGAACGTCAATCGAATGTCTTCATAACTGCGTAAAAGAGCGCCGGTTGTTTGTAAATCAGTTTGACGATACCATTGGTCAAACCGCCCGTTATCGGGATCGTAATACACAAATAAAAAATTTTCCGATAAACAATCGGAATATCTGGTCGAATCGTGGTACACGTAACTGTTGACGAAATTTGTGAGTAACCCGCCTATCGTTTTTTGGTCGCTCCAAAGTCCCGACTGGCCGTTTCCCAATTTTGGCGCGAATGGATTATGGGTGCATCCGGCAAGTAACAAAACCGCACCAATCATTAACCGCTTGATTACAGCACCGTTCGAAGGAAAAATCGGAAATCCCTTTCGTCCGAAACAAAGCACTTCGAATATGTTACTTTATTCCAACTTACGCAACCATCTTTATTATTTTATCTTTTTCACTATTTGTATTTTTTGTTTCTTCATTTTGTATTTTTCCCGTTACCTGTTACCCGTTTTCCCGTTTACAGTATTCTGGCTTTCCAATCAGCCAATGTCGGATCGTTACCGGAAGTGTTATCACGCCAACTTCGGATTACGAATCCACCGTCAGTTCCGCGAACTAAAGTTAACACTGCCCTTCCCGATACTTGTCGGGGAACGCTGACCGTTAAACCCATCTGAATGGTGTACGTCATTTCCACCGTAGAACCACCACTTTGTGGTTGATCCGACTGAATCGTAAATGTCGCCGTCGATGCACTGTCGACCGGAAGCGAGGTGCGGGAAAAAATCGATTGTGCAAATCGTTCTTCCCGTGCATAAGTAAACGAATCCAACGCCGCCCCATAACGCGACGCCGCTTCCGCATCCGCGGTATATAAATAAGCCCCGCTGTTATCAAATGCTTGCAGATATGCACTCGGATTTCGAAGTTGAAATGCCTGACTCAATTGTGATAACAATTCTGCCGACGATAACGGCGGCGTTCTCCCGCCGCTATCCTGCAACG
>CAZPUW010000176.1:0-6234 GCA_964589795.1 uncultured bacterium | reverse complement strand
CTGTTATACAACGAGACCCCAAACCAGCAACCCAACACCAATTTCACCGAACGTCTGTTGGCAAAGATGGACGTTTCCCTCGAAGTAACTGATAACGACCGTACCCGGATTCCAACCAAAGGGGCTGTAGTCGTTACGGCAAACCACCCCTTCGGTTTACTTGATGCAACCGCACTACTTTCACTACTCATTTCCATTCGCCCCGATGTAAAAATTATCGCAAACTCGTTCTTATCGAAAGTACCCGAACTTGCGGCACATTGCCTGTTTGTCGATCCGTTTGGTGGTGCGAAAGCGGCACTCCAAAATGTCAAGGCGATGAAAGAAGCAATTGCATGGCTTCGCCAAGGTGGAATGCTGGCAGTGTTTCCGGCGGGTGAAGTTGCGGCATGGTCAGTTACCCGTCGTAAAGCGACCGAAGCGAATTGGAACAAGTCGATAGCAAAATTCATCCGTAACACAGATGCCCAAGTTCTTCCGGTTTTCATCCACGGTAAAAACAGCAAGCTGTTTCAATTCGCCGGAATGATACACCCATCGTTGCGGACTGCACTATTACCACGCGAATTTTTAAAGAAAGCGGGGAGTGTTGTTTCGTTTGCAGTAGGTAATCCGATTTCAAACCATAAACTTCTCAAGTTCGAGACCGATGAAGAAATGACAATGCACTTACGGGAACGTACACTCGTTTTACAAAACCGGGTCGGCAGTGCGGTAAAAACGAACATTCCGCAAACCACCAGCTTCGATTGTTGGTTGGAACCGATTATCGACCCAATTCCAGTGGAAACTTTGCAATTCGAGATCAACCACTTACCGAAACAAAATACCCTAATCGAACATGGCGACTTTGTCGTTCATTTTGCCAATGCGAAACAAATTCCGAACCTACTGAAAGAAATCGGACGGCTGCGCGAAATCACTTTCCGCAGTGCCGGTGAAGGGTCAGGCAAAGCGCTTGACATCGATCCGTTCGACCGTGATTATATTCATCTTTTTGTCTGGCACCGTATCAAACAAGAAATCGTCGGCGCATACCGGTTAGGGCTTACCGACCGCATTCTCATCGACTCCGGCATCGAAGGGCTTTATACACACACGCTGTTCCACTACCGGAATAAATTACTGAATAAACTCATTCCCGCTTTGGAGTTGGGGCGTTCGTTTGTACGGGCTGAGTACCAACGTAACGGTTCGGCGTTATCGCTGTTATGGCGCGGTATCGGCGCTTTTGTGGTCAAGCATCCGAAGTACAATACGCTGTTCGGGCCGGTGAGTATCAGCAATGAGTACCATGTCGCTTCCCACCAACTACTGGTACACTATTTACTGCGGAACCGCTATTGGCCGGAAATGGCGAAGTGGGTAAACTCGCGCAATCCCTTCCATGTCAAGCCGTTGCAAGGTGTGGCGAAACATTCCGAGGGGAAAATACTCGATAACCTTGACCACGTCAATGCTGTGGTTTCCGATATCGAACACGACAGCAAAGGCGCTCCGGTCTTGCTGAAAGAGTATTTGAAACTTGGTGGAAAGTTACTCGGATTCAATGTCGATACCGAGTTTAGCAATGTCGTCGATGGCTTGATAGTTGTGGATTTATTACAAACCGACCGCAGGATTCTCGAACGCTATATGGGTAAAGCGGAAGCGAAAACGTTCTTGCGGTATCATGGTATCGTTTACGGCGACTTCGACGGTGAATTAAACTCCGGAGATGCCATTCCCATCTACACCGCCGCGTAAAGATTTATTGTAAACAAAAGAAATGGGCGATTCGAATGAATCGCCCATTTCTCTTTCGATTAAATTTAGGCACTCGCTGTAGCCACCAGCGGTACTCTTCCGGTCAGCACTTTCCACCACGTATTAAATGCGCTAATCATTATGATTACCACACAAACCATCATAATCGCAGTGAGTGCGGCATCGAGATAGCCCAATACCGGATCGGTCGTTCGTGCCAGTGGTAGAAAGTTTCCGAATATATTCATCCATCCCGCGGTGAGTGTAGTCGTCGTTACGAAACACATCGGGATGAATGTCACCCATGCATATCTCACTCTTCCCAACCGGATGATTACCGTCGTACCGACACACAACGCGATACACGCAAGCAATTGATTCGCGACCCCGAACATCGGCCAGATGGTGCTAATCGAACCGGAGAAAATGAAATACGACCACATCGCACAAACTATTAATGTCGCAAGGATGCTTCCGGGAAGCCACGACGCCTCCCCGAATTTCGGATAAACCCTGCTGAGCGACTCCTGTACCAAAAACCGCCCGACACGTGTCCCTGCATCGATAGTCGTCAGAATGAACATCGCTTCGAACATGATTGCGAAGTGATACCAGTATGACATCAACTTTGCCATACCGGGAATTGCCGAAAAAATCTGGGCGAAACCCACCGCGAGCGATACCGCGCCACCGGGCCGACCCGCAACGTTTTCACCGACTTCCGCCGATAGCGTCGGTAGGTTGACCTGTTGCATTCCCAATGTCTGATATTTCGCGGGGGATACATTGATTGCGAAATAATCGCCGGGTTGTAAGCAACACGCGGCTATCAAACAGGTAATGCCGACTAACCCTTCCATCAACATAGCGCCATATCCGATGGTGCGGACGTGTTGTTCTTCGCTAATCATCTTCGGTGTCGTACCGGATCCGACCAATGCGTGAAACCCGCTTATCGCACCGCAGGCAATGGTAATGAATACATAGGGAAATACATTGCCCGGAATAATGGGGCCGCCGCCAGCCGTGTATTTACTGAACATCGGGGCTTGGATATCGGGATGGACAACGATTAGCCCGATGATGAGCAGTGCAATCGTCCCGATTTTCATATAAGAACTCAAATAATCCCGCGGGACGAGTAACAACCACACGGGCAACACCGAAGCAAAGAAACCGTAGATTGCCATCGCCAATGTGATTTGATCTTTATCGAGCAGAAAGAAATGCGCTACACCGGAATTGGCGATATTCCGCCCGAATATCACTACCGCGAAAAGTGCGATGATACCGAATATCGTTGATTCTTTAATTTTACCGGGACGGACTTTTTGCGTGTACATTCCCATAATCAGTGCAATCGGGATTGTGCTACCAAGTGTGAATACGCCCCACGGGCTGTCCTTTAGCGCGTTGACTACGGTATAACCGAGACCGGCGAGCGCGATAATCACCACAAACAAAATCGCAATAGCGGCGACTAACCCCGCTACCGGGCCGATTTCCATTCGTGCGATTTCCGCTAGCGACCGCCCTCCGCGCCGGGTTGACGCAAATAGAATAATGAAATCCTGCACTGCTCCGGCAAGCACGACACCGATGACAATCCAAAGAAATCCGGGAAGAAAACCGAATTGTGCAGCCAATACCGGGCCGATAAGCGGCCCGGCACCTGCGATTGCGGCGAAATGATGACCGAAGAGCACCCATTTACTCGTCGGTACAAAGTTTTGGCCATCCTCAAATGTATGCGCCGGTGTGATACGTGAGTTGTCTAACACCGCGACTTTCGCGGCAAGGAATGCGCTGTAGTAACGATAGGCGATAGCAAGCACACAAAGTGCGCCCAGCATGAAAGGAAGTGAATTCATTCGATTGGCTCCAAAATCTTCATGGTTCCCCCAAAATGAATGAAATCAAGCTATGAGCGAACACGGGGATTGTCAAGCTTTCCCGGAAAAAACCGAAATTTGCCTTATACCGGTTTTCTTGCGTATTTTGCTCTACTTCGATTTATCTGCGGGGTGTTACCGCGTTCCGCAATTTTTTCCCAACGTTTATCTGACTTCCTTGCTTGGAGAACCATTATGCCTGCCAAAATCGCACCCTTTCGTGCTGTGTATTACAATCCGAATAAAGTACCGAATCTGGATCAAGTCGTAACTCAACCGTACGATAAAATCGGCCCGGATTTACGTGCTGAATACCTGAAGCGCTCACCGTATAATCTTGCCCGCGTCATCAAACCAGCCGACGACCCGGCATTGCCGGTCGGCAATGGATATGCGACTGCCGGTGAAATGTTCCGCCGTTGGTTCGATGAAGGGATTCTCATCAGGCGGACTGCTCCCGCTTTCTATGCGTATGATCAGGAATACGAAGTGGACGGTGTTTGGTCCACCCGTCATGGTTTCATCGGGTTACTCGACCTCGAAGCGGGTAAAGACCTTGTGAAAGCCCATGAAAAAACTCTTGCCGGGCCCAAAGCCGACCGTCTGAATCTGATGCGCGCCGACGAAGCAAACGAAGGGCACATCTTTATGCTCTACAGCGACCCGACATTGGAAGTTTCCAAGTTTGTCTCCGCTGGTCGTCGTGGCGACCCGTTATTGGAAACCAAAGACGATTTTGGCTGCATTCACAAGGTTTGGGAAATTACCGATAACAAACTGATTGAAGGTATTAGCAACGGTCTTGAAGGGAAATTACTATTCATCGCCGACGGGCATCACCGCTTCGAAACCGCACAAAACTATATGAAAGAGTGCAAGGAAAAAGGGTGGCAACCACTAAGCGCCGAATCGTTTACCCATCGCATGATGACGTTTGTCAATCTCGACGAACCCGGGCTTACCATCCTCCCCACCCACCGATTAGTCCGTGATGTACCCAATTTCAACGGTGCCGACTTCGTCAAGAATGCCTCACAGTGGTTTGAAGTAAAGAAATTCTCCGACCGTAAAGAGATGATTGCCGCAATGAAAACACCCGGCCATCATTTTGGTGCATCCATCTCCGGTGTCGATGGGTATTGCATGTTCACACTCAAAGATGAAAAGACGATGGATGAATTAGGACCGAAAGAACAATCACCCGCATGGAAGCGGTTGGATGTCACCATTCTCCATACACTCCTTCTTGATAAGTTGCTCGGAATCGATTCGGTGAAACTCGAGAAGCAAACGAACGTCGATTATGGCCGCGACCCCAACTCCGCACTGGATAAACGCGAGAGCGGTAAATATCAGGCGGTGTTTCTGCTCAATCCGACCGGCGTCAAGCAAGTAAAGGACGTCGCGGAACATGGTGAAAAGATGCCGCAAAAATCCACTGACTTTTATCCCAAACTGCTTAGTGGACTAATCATGATGAAAATGGAAATCAAGAAGTAATCAGAAAAAAAGCGAATAGAAATATTCGCTTTTTTGTTTCAAGGTTTTGTACTGGAGAACTGTTATTCTCGACAAGTAAGACATTGCACAGCATCATCGTTTTTTCACGGGATAAGCCATGAATGCACGGCAGTTTTTTACATACCGGATTTACTTTGTAAAGGGTGTGAGCATCCTTGCTGTCATCTGTGCTCACATCAGCAGTGTACTCTACTTCACCGGTAATAGTGAAAATCCGGTCGATATCCTGAACGTATATTTATTTGCTATATCACGGTTTGCCGTTCCGGTATTCTTTACCCTATCTGCATTTTACCTTGCCCTGAATCCAAAGTGTTATCATTCCCCGTCGTGGCTTTATCGCCGGAGGTTACCGCATCTCGTAATCCCGTACTTTCTCTATACAACCATTTATGCTTTCCCGGATATCATCAAAAGCACGGATCCCGCAGCCATACTCTTATGCTACTTAACTGGAAACGGCGAGTATCACCTTTGGTTTGTATTTGTTGTCATTCAGTTATACCTACTTCACCCAATACTGTACCGGTGTTTCCTGTATTTTAGAAAACGGCTGCCATTTTTCTTTACCTTGGCAATCGTCATTCAGATTATTTGGAACATCGCCGTCAGTATTTCATTTCATTATTGTACTAACACAACCGGAGCGGCTTACCACATTTTATCATTCTTAAACCGCAGCGTCTTTGGGTCATTGGGTTACTTCATGGCGGGGTATGAACTGAATGAAAATGCCGATTCGATTCTCAACCTACTTCGTAGAAACCGTACAACTATTCTATCCATTGGGGTAATGGTGGTAGGGGCAGGAATAACTGTATTGATGTGGTCAATGGGTATTCGTCCGGAAGGGAGTATTCAACCTATTCCGTTCAATAATGTTATCCTCAGTTTGCTCGATCCGCTGCTCGGTGCGGCATCCTTTCTTCTGTTATTCCGGCTCTCCGACTGGATACCCTTACATGCTTTACCGGGAAGAATCATCCACACCGCGGGCTTGTATTCCTACGGCATCTACTTATTGCATCCACTCTTTTTAACCAAAATCGAAATCGTATTGAACCGGTTCCTGCAA
>CAZPUW010000175.1:0-6235 GCA_964589795.1 uncultured bacterium | reverse complement strand
GTCAGGCACTGCATCATACTTTACAGCCAACTGTTCGTGCATCGGTTCGCTTTCCTCAGTCAAATCTATGGGATGATTTTCATCGTCCGGATGATCGCTGTTATAGTTCATTTACGCACGGACTTTTCGTTGGGTTCCCGCGCGGAAGCGTTCCACGGAGGGAAGTAGGGTTTGAACCAGAAGACGGTATTCTTGCTGGAACGCGCCGGTTGTCTTCAATGCTGTATCTAACGACGCCAGATCGGATAAAGTTTCCCAAATTGCCGCTTCGGTTATCTGTTTGCGGTGTGGTTCCAAGTCCTGAAAAAGACGTTGGTACGGATTCCAGCGGTATTTTTGACCTTCGTCGGCTTTCGGCGGCAGTAACCAATACCAGCACTCATGGAGAATCGAACCAAGCCGCCACAAGATTGTCGTCGCGTTCCGGGATACGATTTGTTCATCCAACCGGTAAATCGCCGACATCATTTTCGCGGAGTCTCCAGTCAGTAAATAGAATGCGACTTCCTCGACTACGGCATTGATTTCACCTAATGCCAGCCGATTAAAGACATCATCGGTAATTTTTCCAGTGTCGTCGGCCCATACTTTCAATTGTTCGACGATACTGTTCAGTTCATAGGGAAATTGTGCTGAGTTAGCAAGTTGCTGGATGCCTTTCAGGGATAACAGCAAGGCCGATTGTTTCAGGAGATGCTTTGTCCAGCTCACCATCTCATCATCCGACCGCTCGTCGAAGCGAATGATAATTCCCGGCTGGATGGATTGTACTGAATACGGCCAAACTTTTGAATTTCTCGACGCATCGTATTCATCGATTTGCCATACTACGAATGTCATTTCATCGAGTTGAACGACGGAATGTTCCAGTGTCTTTTTTAATCTATCGTTTCGCCCCGACGGCGTTCCCCGCAAAAAAATCAATTTCCTTCCCGAGTAGAGCAACGAGCCGCCGCGAAGCGCATCCATTGCCGCTTCCGGCGTGATATCATCGGTATGCAGAATCGCGTAGCCGTACTCTAAATCTTCGATTTCGAGCATGACTTTGATTTTATCGAGCAGCAACTCGATGACCCACTCGTCCGTACCGGTAATAAACGTCAAGTGTGGGATGGTAGTTGGTTCTTCCAACCACTCCAAAGCAGACACAACTTTTCTTCGTGGAGTTGCCATTAGCGTTTTTTTCCACACTCGGCTACAAATAATTCAGCCATTTTTTGGGTGACAGGATTATTCACCATCCGCTCGGGATGCCACTGCACGCCCATTGCCTTGTACTTTGGCCATTCGGCAGCTTCGACGATACCATCGGGTGCGGTAGCCACCACGATTCCCTCACCGATGGTTTTCGTGGCTTGATGATGCCAACTGTTGGTTACAAACTGGTTTTTCGGGAAACATTGGACAAGCTCACCAAAGCCAAGATTGGTAACCTTATGGTAGCAGTCGCCGTTGGAACAATAGTGGGTCAGCGCTTGCGGCAATTGGGTATGAATATCCTGTATCAATGTTCCACCGAAGCCGACGGATAGTTGTTGAAAACCACGGCAAATACCAAACATCGGGAGTTTTCGCTCAACTGCGGAGCGAATGACTGCGGCCTCCATCCACGTTCTTGGCAGATTTCCTATCGACCCTTCGGACAATGGTTTTTCGTTAAAAAACGAGGGTGCGACATCATCCCCCCCACTCAATAAAACACCGTCACATCGCTCTAATACCGCATCGATGAAGTCAGTACGGGGTTCTATCGGGAGTATTACAGGAATTCCGCCCCCCAATAAAACGAAATTCATGTACCGGTCTAACCCTTCCCCAATTAAATCGGCGCGTTGTTGAAGTGGAATTAACCTCGTTGTGTCGTCAGGTTGCACTTCCTGATCGAAATAAAACGGATCAGGCATCGGGCTCCCGTTCCGCGGACCCATTCTCCCCGGAGGATACTGACTCCAAGCGATTGCGATGACGGGGCGGGTAATATCTTTACGCCAATGTTGAGGGTGGTGTGACCAAAGCATAACTTTCCTATAGGATGTATATCGACAGAGCGCTAAGAATGCGTTTTACCCGTTAATCGGGCTGTAACGGTTACGAAGGGTTAAAATGATACTCAAACCGGTTGTTTGCAAGCGTCTGCCCGGAAATAAGAAGGTATTCAAGAAAGCAACTTGACTAACCATACATTTTGATTCATCTTTGCTATGATTGGATTAATCACAGCTTTATCCGTCCAACTGCAATCGACGAATATGTCCAACCGAGTTTGATTAAAAGGACCCATTCATGAATACCGTAGAAGTGTTCGACGATACTGGTAAAAAAATTGGTATTCTAACTGAAGCGGCGGTGCAAGTTTCTAATGACCGGCATGCGACCGGAGGTGGCTTTGTTAGTGGATTCTACGAAGAACTTTCTCCGCTTGAAAAGGGTCACTATGAAGCGGTTGAGTTAAAAGATTCGGAACGTACATACCATCAATGTTGGATACATGCCAAAACCACGCTGGTTGGTAAACTTCATGCTGTTTTTTCATTTACATACACGGAAGGCGCTCCTCTAAAACTGACCGCGGTTTCCGCACATTAGTCAAAAGGACGCACTCATCCAATAAGTTTATTTAAGGAAACTTTTCCCGAATTCTGAAGAGCGGGTGAGCAAACCCGCTTTTTTTAGTTGTATATTCAGAAGTTAAATAGCTACGAGTAAAATGTTTGTTGTTTACTACACACCTGACCCTAAAGCATTGCTTTTCGTTACAATAGCAGGAGGGTTGTTTACACTTGACCGGGTTACCGTTCGGGCGATGATTTTTGCCCCACTGGTTACGGCAACTCTCATGGCGGCGTTGCTCGGCAACCCGTGGCTTGGTGTGTTGACCGGTGTATTGTTTCAATTATTCTGGTTGCGCGAACACGACTCACCGGGCAAATTCGCACCCGATGCCGGTTTCGCCGCGGCAATCGCTTCCGCCGTTTCCGCCTCTCTTGTCGGCCATCTTGCCAGTGGTGAACGATTATTAACATTCTGGCCTTATGGTATCATTTTCGGTGTCCTCGTCGCTCCGCTTGCGGGTTACAGCCGTTGGCTGGTAATCGAACATCTTTCAGGAAAATTGGCAACCTTCGATATAGCCGTACAACGGGGCGATACCGATGCAATACGGCGATATGTTATTTATGGGATATTAGCACACGGCTTGATGGGAGCGTTTGTGACCGGATTGTGTTATTTCGCTGGCTATTTTGTGTGGCATGTTTTTGAATCGATTTGGTTTGAAGCCGATCCAGTGATGTTAACTATTGTTCCGTTATTCGCCGGCGTCGCTATCGCATCGGTAGCACGGGTATTCCTCCAACGCGATACTATCCTCGCATTCATTATCGGTGCTGTCGCAATGACATCGGTTGAATTAATCAGGCGGTTTGTAGCGATATGAGCACCAAAGAAAAACAAATCTCCTATACCGCTTGGAAACGACTGCACGATAATTCATTGTTCACGGTTTCCTCCATTACCACGCTTCGGCAATTAGGCGTCGGTTGGGTCAATGCACTTATACCGTTCGCACAAAAATTGTATGGCGTCGATAAAAACGGAGTGACCGAATTACTGAAACGGCAAAATGGATTCTTCGGCGCCCATCCTGATTTTGTACCGCTCGCAATCGGTGCCGTTGCCAAAGCGGAATGGGAAGTCGCAAAAGAAAAAGCCGACCCGTCTTATGCGAAAAACCTCCGTGAGTGGTGCTCCGCCGCCTTGCAAGTACATGGTTGGCAACTATTCCGCGATGGCTTTAGACCTTTGATTTTGTTACTTGGCCTGATAATCGGTTTATTTGTCTATCATTCATCGAATGCGATGCGTGCGCTCGCGATTTTGGCTTTTTTACTTTGTTACAACCTACCGATGTGGTCGTTCCGACTGTGGTCAGTACGTTACGGCTGGCGAAAAGGGCTCGACTTACCACAAGCATTTATGGCGTGGAAATGGCATAAGATACTTTGGAGCATTCGTTGGCTCGGCGCGGGAATGGTCGGAGTCGCATTCGTATTAACCGCCCGCGAATGGGGCAGGGTCGTATTTTACCTCGGCGCTCACGGCGCGGAAGAGTTAGCGTGGGTGACTGCCGCAGTTGGTTTCCTGTTAGGTTACATTTTGTTGCCACGTATCAATTTGCACTCACTATTGCTGTTGTTAATCGCCGTAGTGTTGGCAATGGCGTGGTTACTTTAAACCAATATTCAATTATATGGTCACACTGAAATCTTTAAGTGAACCGAGTTGAAAGAACTTTCTAATTATGATTCGCAAAGAAATCGTTATACGAAACCGGAATGGCCTACACGCCAGACCTGCCGCGCAATTTGTGAAACTTGCCGCAGGTAGCCAATCGGAAGTGTGGGTTGAAAAAGAAGGAAGCCGTGTGAACGGCCGTTCGATTATGGGGATGATGCTTCTATCCGCCGAACAAGGCGCAAACTTGATTATCGAACTTAACGGGCCCGACGAAGAAGAATTGTGGACTAAGATAAACGAGTTAGTCGGTAACCGGTTCAATGAGGAATAAAGGTGAATAAAGAGTGGCATGGCGTTCCGGTATCGCCGGGGATTGCTATCGGTAAGTTATACTGCTACCGGCCACGCAAACTCGTGATTGAAAATAAAACGATAGCACCCGAATTAGTACAAGAAGAATTAGAGAAATTTGAAACCGCTTTAGCCGCTTGCCGCGAATCGCTCCAACGCACACGTGCCCATGCCGAAGACATCTCAGGGCGGAGTATCGCGAAAATTTTCGAAGCGCAACTTTTATTGCTTGAAGATAATTTTTTCCTCGATGAGATGCGCACTTCAATCAAGACCACCTACACTTCGGCAGAAACCGCAATCTACAACTCGATGCATCGCGCAATCGGCATTCTGATGCAAGGTAGTGGTCAGGTATTCCGGGAACGTGCATCCGATTTACGCGACTTGGGTCGGAGATTGATTGGGTATGTACGCGGTGAAGCAAGCGCTCGATTGGAATTAACCGAACCTTCCATTTTAGCCGCTGAAGAACTGACACCTTCCGAGTTAATCCATTTGGAACGGAACCATTTACTCGGTGTGGCACTCGATGAAGGGGGTCAAACTTCTCACTCAGCGATTCTTGCGCGGGTGTTTGGTGTACCCTCTATTGTCGGATTAAAGTCATTTTCCACAGAGAACAATTCCGGGACATTGGTAATTATCAACGGTAATTCAGGAAAACTTATTGTCGAACCGGATGTACCGAAAGTACAGAAATACACTAAAAAAATTCAGGCGCATACCAACTACCGCCAGCAACTTCTGAATATCCGCGATTCCGAAGCCATCACGAAGGATGGTTGCCGCATCTACCTCCATGCAAATATCGAACTGCCCATCGAAGTGAAATCGGTACAGGAAGTGAATGCGGATGGTATCGGTTTATTCCGTACTGAATATTTGTACCTAAGCCAAGAATCGCTACCGGATGAAGAGGAGCAATACGAAGCATACCATACGGTAGCGGAAGCATTAGCACCCAAACCGGTTGTTATAAGAACGTTCGATTTGGGTGGTGATAAAGTCGCGGCGGATTTGATGCCGCATCGCGAACCGAATCCGTTCATGGGGTGGCGTGCGATACGGGTTTCATTGGACAGATTGGATATTTTCCGTACCCAACTACGCGCCATAGCACGGGCGGCGACGGTCGGAAACGTCGAGATTATGTTCCCGATGATAAACGGGATGACCGATTTACGCGCCGCAAAGAAACAGTTGCATGAAGCATGCACTTCATTAAAAAAGCAAGGTATTCCGCACCGCTCTAATTTGCCGGTGGGAGTTATGATTGAAGTCCCGTCGGCGGCGATGCTCGTCGATTTAATAGCGACTGAAACAGATTTCATGAGCATCGGCACCAATGATTTGACGCAATTCACGCTCGCAGTGGATAGAAGTAACCCGCTGGTTGCGGACTTGTATCAACCGTTCCACCTTTCCGTGTTGCGGTTGGTGCAATCCATTGTACAGACAGGGGCAGCCGCCAATAAAAAAGTATCGTTGTGCGGAGAGTTGGGTGGTAATTCGATTGCAACGGTGTTATTAATCGGAATGGGACTACGGAATTTTTCGATGTCACCACTTCTTATACCGGAGATTAAGTCGGTAGTGCGGGCAACGACGTTGGAAGAGTGTAAGCAGATTGCACAAGATGTAATGA
>CAZPUW010000174.1:0-6241 GCA_964589795.1 uncultured bacterium | reverse complement strand
TTTAACAAACACATTGGTGAACTGGCAACGAAATCGAAGTCATTGTTCGATTCGGCTAAATTGGACGAAACCAACTCAATTCCCGATCGGGCGGTATTGAGCCAACTCAAATTGGAACGATTTAGTACTACCGCACTGACGGCAAAACTGGAAGAATTCGACACCGATTTAGACCGTGCTTCCGGCTTTGCGATGGCGCGCTATGCACTGGGAGGGTTCGATTTCGATGCCCTCAAACGCGAACAAAGCCATAGCAGCCAATTGGATTTTTACATTAAAAAATTAGAAAACGCACTCGCCCAAAAAGAACAGGCGGAACAAGAAAAACAAGAGGCAGATGCAACACCGGACACGACGAAACCGGATACGCAACCGCCGGCAAATGCGCCAGCTCCGACGACTCCGCCGGAGAAAAAATAACCGTTCGATCGGACATATAGGAGCCGATATTTATGCTTCGCCAACAGTCAAAACGTTTGTCGATAGCGATAGCCACCGGAATAATCAGTCTCTGCTTTGCAGGGATGGTTTTTGGTGCGCCCGTCGCATCTAAACAACCGGTGCCTGCGGCAGGCGGCGTCCGCGATACTTCGCTTATGCATCAGTGGGAAACCGAGCGGAGGGCAATCGAACGGAACATGACCGAACTCTCCCGGGTCGCCGCATCGCAACTTCAGGACCCTTCCTCACCCGCATCACAACGATACTCCGAGCTTAAGGATCGTTTAACCGCAATCGAGCTTGAAATCAAAGCGGTAACTTGGGGCGCATTGCCGATTGATAGTCTTAAAGCAATGAAGGAAAATTTTCGCAAGGAAAAAGAAGCGACTAACGACGAATATCGCGCTACGTGGAAAGCTTACATCAAGAAAGCTGAAGATTTTCTAAAAGATTGGAACAGTAATCCCAAATTACAGTCACTTGCAGCCAATAAAGGGGCGAATGCCGATTTAATTGGACAAGTAGAACTTCGTCTGGCGGAATTGTATGCGATAGAAGCGTTTGATGTATTCGGTGAAGAACATGAAAAATGGCAGGATACAAACGGCCCGGCTTCACTCGAACCAAAAATCCGTTACGATAAAGCGGTTCGGATGTTTCAACAGGTTCTAACCGATTATCCAAGTACGGAATGGGCGGCGGATGCGTTATACAGTCTTGCGTATATCCGCAGTGAAGAAAGTGAACAAGCCGACCCGGGTACTGAAGTAGCGGTCACCGAACGTGCGGAAGCGCGTACCAAATTCCTGCAGTTACTCGAGAATTATCCGGTAAGCTCTTACCGCGACGACGCGATTTACAATCTCGGTTCCTATTGGTTCTCGACTCCACCGAAGAATGTACCGATTGCCGCACAACTTGACTCGGCGCAACACTATTTTTCGATGATACTTGAGAACAAAGATTCGAAAAAATATAAAGACGCGTTATACATGTTGGGGTGGATTGCTTTCCGCCGCCCCGATTACGCCACTGCCGTCGATAATTTTGTTAAAACTATCGACTATACATACGACCATCCGGATGAAACCGACCTCAGTATCGACCGGTTCCGTAAAGATGCAATCCATTACCTTTCGGCGATTTTCTCCGAACCGACCCGCGACTGGAGCGGTTCCGGCGTAGTCAAAGCGATTGAATACATCGGCACAGATTCTGTTCGGGCGCAACGGTTTGGCGTCGCTCTGCTTGAGCAAATCGGCGACCAGATGAAGACGAATTTGAATGAATACGATTCCGCAATTGTCGCTTGGGCCGGTGCCATCAATCTATTACCGAATGGCGAACGCGCACCGTTTCTACAGGCAAAAATTGTCGAATCCGCGGTAAAAGACAAGAAGGATCAAAAACTTTGGTTTGCCGAAGGCAAGCGGATGTTCGACAACTACAAAGTCGATAGTCCGTGGTGGGCCGCAAATAAGGACTACAAGCTACGTAAACAGGTAAAACCGTTAGTGCGGGATACCTACAATCAAATCGTCGATTATGCAATCGGAATCTCTATCGACTCGACCGGTCGGGTCACTGATCCCAAGTTGGCGGAAGAAGCCATTACGGTTAGCACCGAATTCTTGAAGGCATTTCCCGCCGATAGTTCGTCGTATGACTTCAACTACCAGTTGGCAACGTTGCTGGCAAATACTCCTAATCGTCAGGAAGATGCGTACCGCGAGTACGAAAACGTCATCACAAAATATCCGTACACGAGGTACAAAAAAGACGCGGCAAAGCAAATGCTTGCAGTGGCTACCGATTATTCCGAAGCACAGTTGAAAGAACGGCCCTATTCCAAGTTTGACGTCGATACCACGACCAGCTTGCCCGTTGCTCCGCACGATTCGCTAACCAAATCGGAAACGATGCTCGTCGCGTCTTCGGACAATTATGCGACGTTATTCCCCGAAGATTCGATTATCGCACCCGCTTACCTATATAAGTCCGGCGCGGTATTGTATCAGCGCGGTTATGTTGCTTCCGCGGATTCTCACTTCCAACGACTGATTACGCAATATCCGCAATCGACCAAGTTGGTTGAGCAATCTTATCAACTATTGGTTCAGGGACATTTAATTCTGCATGATTTCTCCGGTACGGAAGAAATTGCCAAGCAAATCGCGGCATCGAATCTGAGCGATTCGTTAAAGTCGTACGCACAGGAGCGCCGTGGTTTCGCAATCTTCACCGGGGCATCGACGGCGACCCTCTCGACGGAATCGACAACGGACAGCACTGTTTCCGCCAATGACAAGAAGGCGACGAACGAAAAAGCCGGCGACGATTTCATGCGGGTAGCGATAGAAATACCCGGCTATAAAGACGCCGAACTCGCATTGTTCAATGCATCGGTCGCTTACCGCAAAGCGGAAAAACCGGAAAAAGAAATCGACGCGCTCACAACGTTGGCGAAGAAATTCCCGCAATCGAAGCGAACGCCGAATGCGTTATACAACACCGGTTTGATTTACCAAACGGAATTAAAGAAACCCGCCGACGCGGCGAAGGTTTTCGACCAGTTGGTTAACGACTATCCGACCGGCGATTATGATGTGAAGCAGGCGCTAATCAATGCATCCGCCAATTACAACGATGCACAGGATTACACCAACGCGATTCGCATTAACCAAAAGTATGCCGACTTGTATCCGACCGACGAAGTCGCCGTTGCACTGTTGTTTAAGTGTGCGGGACTTTATCTAAAACTGAACGATGTGGCCTCGGCAAATAAAATTTACGACGACTTTGCGAAGAAATATCCCGACGCACCGGAAGTCGTTACCGCCCACTTCGAGCGTGCGAAGTATGCCGAAGAGCACGGCGATTTAACGACCGCGCGCACGGAATATAACGCAACTATCGAACGCCACAATTCATTGGTGAAGGACGGCAAGACCGGAAATGCGGAATACGCATCGAAAGCGCTTAGCCAGATTATCATTTGGGATTTGGATAAGTTCAAAGCGGTCAAATACACGCAACTGGATAAATTCGCCGAAGGCACGACCCAGCGTAAAGACAAGAAAACAATGCACGACGACTTACTCGACAAGATTAAGGCGTTAGTTGCGTTGGGACAGCCGGAACAATTTGCCGCATTGTATTGGGCGGGTGAAATCGAAGAGGAAATGGGATCGACTTTCCTCGATCAGAAACTCACATCTTCCACAAAAGCGGGCGAAGAATTCCGTATCCGCAGCGATAATATTTTCGGTGCCATCGAGATTTATGTAAAAGCGGTTAATGAGTATGCCGCGTCGATGAAACAATTCGAGAAATCAATCGGCGCTATCGACAGTTTGCGCACCATCCGTGTCGCACAACGCGACCCGTTACAGGCATGGGTCGATGCGAATACGGCCACTGCACCGGCAGGATATGTCGATTCCACAACGGCATTAGAGGGACTCAAGAAAGTTATCAAGAAATTTGATGACGCCCTCGCCGAAGCCCGCAAGTGGCAGCAGATGTCGCAGGAAAAAGCGCCGGAATTGGCGTTCCGAACGGCAAAACTGAAAGAGGACATTTTCCACCTTGCACTTGCCCTGCCGGATGAAGAAACCCGGCAACGGGGCGTTGATCCGCGCCTATTACGTGCCGCATTCCGTGGCAATGTATTGGTTCAGTTCGTTTATCCGTCAGCGCGGAATTTATTCGATGACTTCCTTGCGGCAATACAGGTAGCACGCGACGCCGGATTTGAAGCGAAGTGGGCAACCCAATCGCGTCAGGAAATGAAATCCGCAATTGACACCGTTCTGTACGCTTCCAGCGAAGTAAAGCAACGGTGGGCGGATGCGTTCGACCGCGACCATAATTCTATTCAGGAGATTTTACCGAAGGGTATTCTTGGCCGGGATAGAGGTGGTCGCGAATTGGCATATATCGATGCGGAAATGCCGTTCATTATTGACTTCTACGGCGGCACCAAGAGTATCACTGATTCGATGAATGCCTTGATGGGCGGTTTGTTGGAGAAAATCGCTAAAGACAGCGTCGGTATTGCCACGTTACAACCTGCAATCGATGCTGTCGTGACATGGTATTATACCGAATCGAATAAAGCCGAAGAGATGTATAACGTCGCGAAATCGTCGGCGGCCGCTGCGGACCAAAAAGGAACGGAAACCAGTCAACCGCAATACGGTGAAGCGAAAACACTTTACGAAAGTGCGAAAGTAACTTTCCTCCAGAACCAACGCGACATGCTCACTCAGGTTTCCGATTTATTGGATAGGACGAAGTTAACTTCGACCGCGATGCAGTCGGTGTACGAAAAGTTGGCGATAATCGACCCGGAAACATACGGTGCGAAAGTCGGCTTGAAGTTAACTGACAACTGGCTTGGTAGCGATGATAGCTGGATTGGCAATACGGTTAAGGATGATAATTTCTCAGACCCGAATCTTGATGTTTCGAAATGGCATTTTGCCAACAAGACAGTATTGACTGGTGTTGCGTTGGACTCGTTTACTGCGGCAAACGTCTCACCGATTTCGATGCTGAAAACAGGTGAAACACCGAAAGCAGGACAATCTTGGTTCCGTAAGGCGGTATGGATTACCGAACGGGTGACTTCAGCGGAAATGCGCGTTATCGCGGATCAAAAAGCGACCGTTTATATCAACCATGATATGGTGTTCGAAACGCCCGATAGCGGCGATTGGAAGGCACCAACCATTCAGGATGTCTCGGCGCAGATTAAGCCGGGGTACAACCTCATTGCGATTGAATTGACCGATAGAGTTGGCACGGGTGGAAATTTGGTCGCGGCACTCAAGTACCGTACAGTTCCCGGAAATGTCGCACCTGTTTTACCGGAACCGGCTAATGCTGGAACGATAAAGATGATTGGCAAGGGTGTTGAAGTGACTGCTCCTGCAACACAACAGGACACAACGACACCACCACCGGCAGGCGGGACCACACCAGTGGATACAACCGCTCAGCAACCGGCGCCGATAGAACAGCCGAAGGTGGATACGACCAGCGCAACACCGCCGTCTGCCCAACCGGCACCAATAGAGCAGCCGAAGGTGGATACAACGAGCGCAACACCGCCGTCCACTCAACCGGCACCGATTGAGCAGCCGAAGGTCGATACAACGAGTGCAACGCCACCGTCCACTCAACCGGCACCGATGGAGCAACCGAAGGTCGATACAACGAGTGCGACACCACCGTCCACACCGCCATCGACTCAACCGGCACCGATGGAACAACCGAAGGTGGACACAACGAGCGCAACGCCACCGTCCACTCCGCCATCGACTCAACCGGCACCGATGGAGCAGCCGAAGGTAGACACGACGAGTTCGACTCCGCCTGCTACATCACAGCCGGTTCCGGTAGAGCAACCGAAGGTGGATACGACGAGTTCGATACCGCCAACAACTCAGCCTGCGACATCGCAACCAATACCGGTAGAGCAGCCAAAGGTTGACACGACGAGCGCGGGAACACCGCCAGCGACTTCGCAACCGGTACCGACGGAACAACCAAAGGTGGATACAACGAGTGCGGGAACACCGCCGGCAACATCGCAACCGGTTCCTACAGAGCAACCGAAAGTGGATACAACGGGTGCAAATACGACAGCAACTCCACCAGACACGACGAAGAAGTAAAGAAGTAGTAACGTATAATAATATGAGTTTTTTTGATAGTTGGTCTCTTGTAAGGAGTAGAATCATGAAAAATCGAATTGGATTGTTTGAAGTAATGATGAGATTCCCGTTAATCTCAT